>JALTLI010000133.1 GCA_027005635.1 Alphaproteobacteria bacterium | reverse complement strand
AGATATATCATTTAATTCTGCAACTGCAATGTTAAATTCAGCCATTTCTTCATATTTTAATTCAACATTATTTATTTCAGCATTGCTATATTGGGCAATAAGGTACAAAAAAGCGTTATTAAATCCTTGAGAGAATATTATCATAACTGCAACAAAATTAAGAACAAACCTAATAGATATTTTATTAGTAAAATTAAACATGGGTAGTAATAGCCTTTTATTTTTATTATTAAGCAATAGTATTAATTATATTTATTAAACATTCAACAGCTAAATATTGATATTTAATGTTAAACCTGCTATTAAAGTGATTAAATTTATAAGGAGTATTATTTTGGGAATTAAAATAAACGGTAATCAGGTACGAATTGGTATGGTTTTAGAATACCAAGGCAAACTATGGCGTGTCAGTAAAACTGATCATGTTAAACCAGGAAAAGGTGGTGCATTTGCTCAAATAGAAATGAAAGACGTTATGACAGGCACAAAGCTAAATGAACGTTTCAGAGCAACAGAAAGTGTTGAGCGTGCCACACTTGAACAATACAAAATGCAATATCTATATGATGAAGGTGAATCATTAGTATTTATGGATAATGCAACTTATGAACAAACAATGGTACCAAAAGATTTAGTAGGTGATATGCTACCATGGCTACAAGAAAACATGGAAGTAGAAATTGAAATGCATGATGAAAACCCAATTGGTATTGCACTTCCAGAAAAAATTACTTGTACAATAGTTGAATCTGATGCGGTTATTAAAGGTCAAACAGTATCATCTTCATTTAAACCAGCAAAATTAGAAAATGGTCAAACCGTTATGGTACCTCCATTCATTGAAACAGGAACAGCTATTGTTGTTAATACAACAGATGGCACATACGTGGAGAGAGCATAATAAATGGCTACTATCAAAGAAACAAAATCTAAAGCAAAAGATGCTCCAAAACTGGAACATAAACTACCTCAACTAAATATTATGGAAAATGCTGTTATTAAAGCAGAAGGCGCCTTTCGTCGTCACTTTTTAGATATTGAACGCATGGTTTCGGCTAAAGGTGGGGTAGAAAAAGAATATATTGAAGATGCAATTAAAAACTTAACTGAAATTGTTGGTACAGAGTTATATAATACTAAAGCCCCAGTTATTGTTGCACCAGAAAGTGCTGATGAAATACCAGAAGAAGGTAGTTGTTGGCTATTAAATGCTGTTGTTTCCAGAAATAATTTTGCTAGTAGTCGTATGCCAAGCGGTATCCGTATGGTTTATCTTAAAAATGGAAAACCTGGGGCTGTAATGCTTGCTATGCCTTCTACTCATGAAGTTTTTATTGCAGAAAAAGGATACGGTGCTAAAGGTAAAGGTAGATTAAGAGTAGCTGGTGAAAAAGATTTAACTCAATTAGATGTTTTTGCGTTTATTGCTCCTTATAATGAAACAAAGCATAAATATTCAAGCATTGTAGCTATTGGTGAAGAAAATGATTTTAATGTATTAATTTCTGGATCTTTTGCCTATAGCGTATGTGAAGTTGCTGGCGGTAAAGCAGATGCAATTATTGCTTACAATCTAACAGCAGGTGAAATTGCCTTTGCTGATCTTATGATAAAAGAAGCCGGCGGAATAATGCTAACAACAAAAGGTGAAAAAACTGATTTATATTCACAAGATGTTGTAATTGGTTCAGTTAAAGCTGTTAAGGATATTATTACAGTTATTTAATTTTTAAAAAGGAGCTTAAAAGCTCCTTTTTTTTATACTAATTTATAATTATTTATTTTCTAAAGCCTGTAAATTACTAACAACTTCAGATGAGGCATCATCTAGCTTTTTAATCAAATCAGAAATATCACATGTTGGTTTTTCTTGTCTTCTCAAGATTGCTTCTTTTGCACTTTCATGAACAGCTTTATGATGAGCTTCTATATCTTTAAATTCTTTAATAGAACCCATTTTAGCCTGCCCTTCTCCATAATACCATTTACCTAAACGGCAACAAGTATGATCACCAGCATCTTCAGGGTCTAATTGTATTCTTCCCATATCAAAATCAACAATTTTCTTTTTCCATAATGCGTGGTCAGCTTGGGCTAAAACAACAACTTTTCCTTCTATATCTTCTTCTCCTAGGTAGGTTCTTTGTTGTTCAACCACACTAACTAGTTGGTCTAACAACCCTAAAATTGCAGCTGTTTCTTTTTCATTTGCCTCTGCAATTTGTGAAACTTCAAAAATACTTTCAGATATTTGTTGAGATGCTTCAGATTGTTCCTGTGTAGAATGGGCAATGCTTGTCATTAAATTACCAATTTCTTCTGCTGATTCGTGTAAAATAGAAACTCTATCTGAACCTTCTTTAACACCTTTTTGTGATTTATCAACAGCTTGGACAACTTCTCTGATATCTTTTTGAATACGTTGGATTGTTTCAGTTATTTGAGTTGTTGAGCTTTGTGACATTGTTGAAAGTTTACGAACTTCATCTGCTACTACAGCAAACCCTCTTCCTGCTTCTCCAGCTCTAGCCGCCTCAATTGCTGCATTTAAGGCAAGTAAATTTGTTTGATCACTAATATCATTAATACTACCAACAACTTCTTCAATTTCTTCACTGGCTATTTTAAGTTTTTTCATACATTCAGTTGTGTATTCCATATCTGTATGAACACCAGACATAACTTGTGCGGCTGCACTAACTTCTTGGCTAACCTTAGTTGCATTTTCAGATGCATTTGATGCATGGGAAGCAATACCTTGAACGGTAGAAACCATTTCCTCACTTGCACTAGCTGTAGTACTTACAAGCTCACTAATACTAATTGCAGATTTACGCACTGCACCAGTTAATGTTGCAACATCAACAGCTGCCATTGATGTATTTACTATACCTTTTAATAAATCAATTAATTTAGTTTTATTTTTTTTAGCTCTTGAGAACATAGTTACCACCATTTATTTTTATTGTATTATATACTATCATGCTATTTCAATTTTTTAGTTTTACCAACTATATTTTTTATATTATCTTCCATGCTTAGGCTCATTCCAGATGCTCTACCAATTTTATAAGCAATATTATTGGGTACACCTTTTTTAATATTATATAAACTTAACAACGCCCCTACTCGGTTACCAGATCCGCAATGAACAAGCAAAGGTTTTTCAGATTTATCAATAATTTCAGTAAACTGTTTAATTTGTTTATCAGAAATACTTCCACCATAAATTGGTATATTAACATATTTCATACCAATTTTTTCTACTCTTATTTTTTCATCAGCAGTTCCTTCTTGCGGGGTTCTTAAATCAAGAATAGTTACAAAACCGTTATCTTTTAATTCCTCTTCACCACCTTCAAATAAGTATCCTCCTGTGGCAATTTGGTCTGTTGTTCTGTTATAATTACGAACTTTTGTAATTTGGTTTGCAAACGGAACAGTTTGCGCATTTGCTGTAACCACCACAAATAATATAATTAATAAGCTTACTAAAAAACTATTTTTCATTATTAAACTACCTCTTGCCATGTTCTTTTTGCGTTTATTGCTTCTTTTTCTCTTAGGGCTTGTTCTAGGTTTATATTATGTTGATTTGCAATACTTAAGGTAAACATTAATACATCTGCAAGTTCTTCTGCTACTTCCCCAACCTTAGAGTTAGGATCCATTTTGCCACCAGCTTCAGTTTTACGTACAGCTTTACATAATTCACCAAGTTCTTCTGTTA
>JALTLI010000132.1 GCA_027005635.1 Alphaproteobacteria bacterium | reverse complement strand
AAATAAAAATGTAACATTTATTCATGAAACTAAGTTTAGAGATGATTTGATAACCCTTATTAGTTCATTAAAAGAAGATAACCTTTTCTTTTTAGTAGATGATGATACGTTTGTTAAAGAATACGATATGAATGAACTTAATAAATTCAACCCCATGAAGGAAATTGTTAGCTTGCGTATGGCGCCTTATTATACACGTTCTTACACCATGAATGTTGAACAAAAACCACCTAAAAACTTAAAAGAGAGTAATGAGCATAAAGGTATGCTTGAATGGAATTGGAATGATGAAACAAGTGGTAATGAATGGGCGTATCCAATGGCTGTGGAAACTCATTTATTTGATAGACGTGAAATTTTAGCTATGACAAAAGCATCATCATTTAAAGCACCAAATACTTATGAAGGTGTCCTTGCTCAATTTTTTACAGCGGTTAAAAATCGTAAAGGGTTGTGTTATAATCAGCAGTATATATTTAATAATCCATGCAACAAAGTGCAAAATGAAAATGATAATATAGCTGGTGATATCACCCCTGAATTTTTACTAGAGAAATGGAATGCAGGTTTAAAAATTGATATTAGTAAATTTCATCATCTTAAAACTTCTGCACCCCATGAGGAATACTCTTTTACATTTATTAAGCGCTAGAATATCTTGTTATAGTTATTTAAGCCACCCTTTGTGATTTTTGTGGTTGAATGGCTAAAAATCCGCTCATTATACGAGAGGCTGATTCAGGGTTATTTTCAATAATAGAAGAATTTAACCTTATTTGAATGCCCATTGTGCGGATAACTTCATCTGGATCTTTGTACTTATTAATGTTTTGATCTTGGATTATCATAAGTAAAGCTTCAACAAGAGATGCGGTAATATTATTACCAGCAATTTTTGCCATTGTAATATGCCATTTACGTTCAGATGCCTCATTTTCTTCTGGTGTTGCATCTTTATGAACCTGATGGGCTTGCAAGCTTCTTTTATCTGATTGTTTTGCGCTACAAGCTTTTTTTGCAATTTCAACTTGTAATGTTTGGCGAATAAAAGATACATCTTCACTTGCAGAAGGAGTATATTTTGCAAATAAAGTTAAATCTTGCAGTAGGGTTGAAATATCTGGTGTTGCAATAAAACTTCCTCTTCCAGGTGTAACTTCTAATAAGCCAGATACACGTAGCATTTGAATTGATTCACGCAATGTAGTTCTGGATACATCAAAGTGATGACAAAGTTTTTCTTCAGTTGGTATTCTATCACCAGGTTTTAAATCACCTTTAAAAATCATATGTTTAATTTGATCTGCTATTTGTGCAGAGCGTCTTACTCTTGGTTGTTTAGAATGTTCTGGTATTTCCATAACGAAGCCCATTTTTATTCTCCTGTAAATTTCATATTATGTTTTTCTTATATCTTTACACTTATTAGTTGTAGTATGAAATGTTTTAATAGTTAATGTCAAGTAAGATAAATGAATAATTCACTTATTTTAAATGTGTGTTTATTGATATTACTTAGGTGGTACACTATTCTAGCTATGATTGTATTGTTTTTATATGTCTAATGTATTATGAATTATTCATACGAATGATTATTTTTGCTGACTTTGTATTATTTCCATAAAAAACAATATGTTATGATAGTTCTATGGATTTATTCTTAGCACTAGCAACAACATTTTCAATTATTTTATCTATTTTATTTTTTGCAAAAACGTTTAGGCCTGCTTCAGTAGTACCGTTAGGGCTTGTTACCATTTCTTTTAATTGTTGCGGGGAAAGATTATTTGATTGTTTTGCCAAGTTGCCTGCTCCCCATGCGGTATTTACTACTAATTTTTGAGCTAAATCTTTTGGTAAGCCGTTTTTTATTCCGGCATTTGTTAATTCTTGCATAATCAAAAAGAAGTAGGCAGGGCCAGATCCAGAAATAGCAGTAACTGTATCCATAAGGCTTTCATCTTGTAGCCAAGCGGTTTCACCAACTGTTTTAAGTAGGTTCTCAGCTTGTTGTTTTTGTTTGTTGTTTATATTTTTATTGGCAAATAGAGCGGTCATACCGCAGCCAATACTTGCTGGAGTATTGGGCATTGTTCTTATAATATTGGCATTAGCCGTTAATATATCTTCAAATTTTGCAATAGTTGCACCTGCTACAATAGATATAAACACACAATCAGGATTTACAAATTTTTTATACTCAGAAAGTATTTTATTTAATAGTTGTGGTTTTATAGCAACTATTATTATTTTAGGTGTAATTTCATCAGGAGCTTTATTATATAATGTAATACCAAACTCCTCTGCTGTAGCTTTAGCTTGTAAAGATATATCTACTGCATTAATAGAGTTAGGAGATATACCACTTTTTAACATGCCTTTAACTAAAGCTTTGCCCATGTTTCCTAGGCCTATTATTAATATAGTTTTTTCTAAAGGCATTTAATTTGACTCCTTAAATTTAAAATAAAATCATTACAATGATAAATTTCTTTTATTTGTATTGAATTTATAGATAGTTATATATATAGTCAACCCCATGATTACTTATCCAAATATTGACCCTATAGCCATAACAATTGGCCCAATAATGGGGGTAGAGTTACCAGTTTATTGGTACGGTATAGCCTATGTATGTGCATTTTTTGCTGGTTTACATTATTTAAAATGGGCTTTTAATAAGCATCCAGTAAAAGGAATACCTGCAAAAGTTAACAATGCTGTAGCAGATGATATTTTTATATGGATAGTTTTAGGTATTATTTTAGGTGGTCGTTTAGGTTATACAATATTTTATAATTTTGCTTATTTTTCTTCTCATCCACTAGATATATTTAAAACATGGCAAGGTGGAATGAGTTATCATGGTGGTATGCTAGGTGTATTTATTGCAATAATAATATTTGCCTACAAACGCAACATGAACTTTTTTAATATTAGTGATAGAATAGCCCCAGGAGTATGCTTAGGCTTATTTTTTGGTAGAATAGCAAATTTTGTAAATGGAGAACTTTACGGCAGAGTAACAGATGTGCCATGGGCAATGATATTCCCAACTGGAGGAGATTTACCCCGTCATCCAAGCCAATTATATGAAGCAGGGCTAGAAGGTATATTATTGTTTAGCATTTTACATATTACATTATTAAAACGTTATAGAATGTATGAAGTTTCAGGGTTATTTATGATTGGTTATGGTTTAAGCCGTATTCTAGTAGAATTTGTAAGGCAACCAGATGATATAGAGCATTTAAAACATGGTATATTTACTGTAATAACTATGGGACAATTACTAAGTATTCCTATGGTAATATTTGGTATGTTTTTATTATATGTAAGTTATAAGAATGCTAAAAGAACTTCTTAAAAACAAAATAAAACAACAAAACTCAATATCTATATCTGAGTATATGGAAACTTGTTTATATCATACAAAATATGGCTATTATATGACTCGTGATCCATTTGGAAAAGATGGAGATTTCACCACAGCACCAGAAATAACACAACTTTATGGCGAAATATTAGCTTTATGGGTTGTGGCTACATGGCAAAAATTAGGTTCTCCTGCAAGCTTTAATTTTATAGAGTGTGGTGCTGGGCGCGGAACATTAATGCGTGATATGTTGCGTACCTTAAAAAAAATTGCTTATGAATGTTTTAATTCAGCCGAAGTTAAACTTGTGGAAATAAGCCCATTTTTGCAAAATATCCAAGAGCAGACTTTAAATAAATACAACAAAATAATCTGGCACAAAAATATCCAACAAATAGATTTATCAAAACCAACAATATTAATAGCTAATGAATTGTTAGATGCGTTCCCAGTTAATCAATTTATAAAAAATAATGATGGAACATTAACAGAAAAAAGAATAACTATAAAAAATGATAAATTTTGTTTTACCTGTGATGATGAAGATTGCAATATAATTGAAAAATCACCAATTATGGATGAATTTTTAAGCCATATAAATAAAAATATAAAACAAGGTGCAGTTTTATTTATTGATTACGGGTTTACAGATGATGGTAAAGATACAGAAACATCAGGAGATACTCTCCAAGCCATAAAAAATCATAAGTTTGTTGATGTTTTAACACATTGCGGAAATGCAGATATTACAACTCATGTAAATTTTTCTTATGTAGCAAAATTGCTAGGTGATGAAAATATATCTATTGTTCCTATGGCTACATTTTTAATAGCTTTAGGCTTGCCAGTTAGGGCTATAACTTTAATTGAAAAACAGCCAGCTAAAAAAGAAGAAATTGAACAAGCTGTTTATAGACTACTTAACGCAAATGAAATGGGTGGATTGTTTAAAGTATTAACGAAAATTTATTTATAACTTATGTTGCTAAAATTTATTTTAAGTATTAAGATTTTTATCTTAAGTAAGAAATATCTTTAAACTTTATATCAATAAATTGTTCTGATTTGTTGATTTTTCTAGTTTTTTTTGGAGGTCTATTATGAATTCTGAATTACAAAAAACCATTAAAGATATAGAAGAAGTTAGAAATAAACTGCAAGATGAACTGCACCCTATATACATACTTACCATGCAAGATGCTATTTTGATATTGCAAGATAAAGGCTTGCCATTTAGTCCAACTAGCTACAGTTTGTCTTATGTTCATGCTGTAGATAAAGAAGATTTAAAACTAAAATTTATTTTAGCAACATTACCTAGTTTTAAGTCTTACTTGAATAATGAAATTACGCTGGCTCATGCTCATGCCAATATAACCCCTCTAGTTAAAGCTTATGCTAAAAAAATGAAGGAAGTCGCTAGCAGTAATGAAGTTGAAACTTACAGCATTTTTGTGCTGGATTTTGATACAGCTACACTAGATGATGTCATAAACGTATTTTTTTATTGTAATGAAAACTTTAAGGAAGAAGATAAGCTCATTTTTTGTCTTGATAAGGCAATAGATACATTGCACAAGCGCGGTATGCCAGATCCTAAAACTTATAGCCCAAGCAAAATAATTGCCACAGATTATGAAGATATAAACTTAAAGTTATCTTTGGTTATTATGACCTTTTTAAAGGCTGTAATGGAAGGGGTAATTACCTATAATGAAGGTATGGTTTACTGGTTACCTATTTATAATGCGGTATTTAGCCATGGGGAAGATAGTTTTCCTATTACTGTAACAGTTGAAGCTATCCAATAGTTGTTAAATATTTATAGCGGTTTTATAGCCACCTTTGGGTGGCTTTTTATGTTTTATGTTGAACAACTAATGGCTATGTAGTAAAAATAATCCCTACATATATATAAAGGAAAAAATATAACCATGCTAACTAGTAACGATATCCGTCAATCATTTTTAGATTTTTTTAAAAGTAAAGGTCATACAGTTGTACCTTCATCTTCGCTTGTTCCAACTAATGATCCTACTTTAATGTTTACAAATGCTGGTATGAACCAATTTAAAAATGTTTTTACTGGTGCAGAAAAACGTGATTATAGCCGTGCAGTTTCATCACAAAGATGTGTGCGTGCTGGTGGTAAGCATAATGACTTAGAAAATGTTGGGTTAACTGCTCGTCATCATACTTTTTTTGAAATGTTAGGTAATTTTTCTTTCGGAGATTATTTTAAAGAAGATGCAATTAAATATGCATGGGAATTTTTAACATCTGCTGATTACATGGGAATTGATGCAAATAAATTATACGTTACAGTTTACCATACCGATGATGAAGCATATAAAATTTGGCAAAATGAAGTTGGTATCCCTGAAGATAGAATTATTAAAATTGATACAAATGATAACTTTTGGTATATGGGTGATACAGGGCCTTGTGGGCCATGCTCTGAAATATTTTATGATCATGGAGATAAATACTGGGGAGATAAACCCGGAACACCAGCTGAAGATGGTGATAGATACATAGAAATTTGGAACCTTGTTTTTATGCAATATGATAAACAAGAAGACGGTGAAATGAAACCACTACCAAAAACAGGTATAGATACAGGTTGTGGGCTAGAGCGTTTAACAGCCTTAATGCAAGGGGTAAATAATAACTACGATATGGATTCTATGCAGAGCATAATTCAAGCTGCTGCAAAACTTTCTGGGGTTACTTATGGTAGTAATGATATGAATCCTGAATCTGAAGAAAAAATTAAGAAAACTTTATCTCAAGATGGGAGAGAAACTATTCAAGCTATAGCTGATGAACTTGAGAAAGGTCATAAGCCAGGAGAAAATGATACTTCATTACGAGTAATAGCAGATCATCTCCGAGCTATGAGCTTTTTAATGGTAGACGGAGTTATGCCAAGTAATGAGGGGCGTGGCTATGTTCTTCGCCGTATTATGCGCAGAGCAATGCGTCATGCAAATATGTTAGGGATTAATGAACCATTTATATATAAGCTAGTTCCTAGTTTAGTTAGTGTTATGGGAGATGCTTACCCTGAACTTACAAGAGGTGCGCAAATGGTGGCAGATACCATTGAAGCAGAGGAACATCGTTTTATTAAAACACTTAATAAGGGTATGAAACTTTTAGAAGTTGAAACTGAAAATTTAAAACAAGGAGATACTCTTTCTGGTGAAGTAGCATTTAAACTTTATGATACTTACGGCTTTCCACTAGATTTAACTCAAGACGCATTAAAAGCTAAAAACATAGAAGTAGATATTAAAGGTTTTGAAAAGTGCATGACCGAACAACGTGAAAGAGCAAAAGCTGCACAAAAAGGTGGAACAGGACAAACTAAACTAGCAGATTGCTGGTATAATCTACGTGATAAAATAGAACCTACAGAATTTCTTGGCTATAAATCTATGGAGGCTGAAGCTTTAGTTTTAGCAATAGTTAAAGATGATAAACAGGTTGAAGAATTAACAAACGGCTCTAAGGGGATTGTAGTAACAAATCAAACTCCTTTTTATGCTGAATCTGGTGGTCAAGCTGGTGATGTTGGTTGCATATTTTGGAAAAATGGTAAAGCCAAAGTAACAGATACTCAAAAAGTTATAGATGGAACAATTTTTCAACATTTTATAGAAATTGAAGAGGGCACATTAACAGCTGGTTCAACCATTGAAATGGGAGTTTGTACCCATGTACGTGAGCTAACTGAAAAAAATCACTCAGTAACTCATTTGTTGCATAGCGCTCTTCATGAAGTACTAGGGGAAAACGTTTTTCAAAAAGGTTCACAGGTAACTCATGAAAAAACACGTTTTGATTTCTCTCATAATAAAGCTATGACAGTTGAAGAAATCCAAGCTGTAGAAGACAAAGTTAATGCAATGATATGGAAAAATGTTCCAGTAACCACAAAAATTATGGATAAAGAAAAAGCCATAGAGTTTGGTGCAATGGCATTATTTGGTGAAAAGTATGATGACGAAGTACGCGTTGTTATAATGGGTGAAGAAAGCACGGATAATAAATATGTATCGGTAGAATTATGTGGTGGTACCCATGTAAAACGTACAGGTGATATAGGTATGTTTAAAATTGCTGCGGAAACTTCAATCGCATCAGGTATAAGAAGAATAGAAGGCTTAACAGGTGCAACAGCTTTTAATGAAATGCGTGAAATGGAAACAGCTATTAAAACTATTTCACAAAACTTAAAAACTAAGGTTGAACAAGTTCCTGAACGAGTTAGTTCCATGCAAAAAGAAATTAAAAACCTTAAAAAAGAAATTAAAGAAGCCCAAAAAGCGGGTGGAGCAGGCGGAGCAGATTTAGCAAGCCTAGTTAGTAACGCAGAAAAAATAGGTGATATATCATTTATAGGCGCATCATTAGAAAATGCAGAACCAAGCCTAATGCGTGAAATGGTTGAAGATTTAAAAAATCAAATTAAATCTGGTGTGGTTATACTTGGTTCTAATAATGGTAAAAAATCCACTTTAGTTGCTGGTGTTACACCTGATCTAACATCTAAATTTAAAGCAGGAGACATAGTAAACGCCGCCGCTGCAACACTAGGAGGAAAAGGCGGAGGGCGCCCAGAACTTGCCATGGCGGGTGGTAATAGTGGGGATATTAATAAGGCACTTGGTGCTGCACGAGGGTTGTTGGTTGGATAGTATGGATTTGAAAGATTATGTGATTTCATCAGCGACAGCTGCAGTAACAGGCTTACTGGGTTATTTTTTTACTACATACTCATAGCAAGGATTGACAAATATTGAGCAACTAATAATTTAAACACCAAACCCATCAAGTTACGTCATGCCGGCGCAGGCCGGTATCCACGGAGGCAACAAATGTGCAAAGCACTCAAAATAAAAAGGTAAAGTAATGAGTGCTTATATCTATATAATGACAAATAAACCAAATGGAACATTATATGTAGGCGTAACAAATGATATTAGCCGTAGAGTATGGGAACATAAACAAGCTAAAATTGAGGGGTTTACAAAAAAATATAGTTTAAAAAGATTGGTATTTTTTGAAAAACTTCCAACTATTAAAGAAGCTATAGCACAAGAGAAATGTATTAAAAATTGGGAAAGAAGGTTTAAAGTTAAACTTATTTTAGATAATAATCCAGATTGGCATGATTTGTATGAGACAATTAACAATTAGTTTGTGTTTAACACAAATTGCTCCGTGGATACCACCGGCCTTCGCCGGCATGACGGATGCGTTGATAAGGGCTTGGCAAAACTCTAAAACTTTAATAAGCTTAAACAGTATAAATTACAAATAAATTACAAATATAAGTAACAACAAATAAGGTAAAAAATTGAAAAAACAAAAACTAACAGTAAAAGATTTAGAACTAATTGAAATAGCTAAATCTTTCATAGATAAACATTTTAGAGAAGATTGGCATCATATAGCCGTTGCCTTGCGTACAAAAAACGGTAATGTTTATACATCTTTCAATTTAGATACTTACGTTGGTGGTTGCGCTCAATGCGCAGAACCTATAGCAATTGGTAAAGCTTTAACCGTAGAAGATAGAGATATTGAAACAATAGTAGCTGTGCGTAAACCACGCCCAAATAAGCATGATAAAACCATGAGAGTTGTTTCACCATGTGGTAATTGCCGTGAAATAATTTCTGATTACTCACCAGAATGTTATGTTATCTTAGAAGAAGACAGAGAGTACTTCAAAATGCAAGTTATGGATTTATTACCTGAGAAATACTATGTAGGTAAAGCAAAATTGCCTAACCGTTAATAAACTTAAATAGGCTATTATTTATAAAAACAAGGAATAAAGAATGATTAAATCTATTACAACAATACTATTTATAAGTCTAGTATTAGCAGGTTGTAGTTTTAAACAAAAACCAGCTGTAGGTTTTTTAAAATTTGTTGATGAAGCTCAACGTATTGCAAATGATGCTCCTTGTGATTTAGTTCATGGTGCATCAGATGCTCAATCGGTTGTAGAATATGATTTTGGTTGTCAAGGCGGGGTATGGAATAGTGTAAATTTATATTTAGATGATAATAAATATAAACCTGATGAGGTAGGGAGTTTGCGGTTACTGTGGAAAGAAAAAACACCTCAATATTCAATTGGAGCAAATGAAAAAGAAGTTGCAGAAGAATTTTTAAGATTTATAGCTACAACTTATTTGGTTGATTATAAAATATTAAAAAGCACTTTTATGGGTACTACTCCTAATAACTTTAGCACTAAATCTTTAAATTTTAATTATACATATATACCTAGTAAAATATATAATCTGCACCGTTTAGAAATTAAAACAAGCAATTCTACAACAGATGAATAGCTAGTTATTTAATAAAACATTATAACTATTGCTTTTTGTTAAAAAGTTATAGAAAATAATTCTATTGAGTAATAAAAATAGGAATAATTAAATGTCTAAAACACCAATAACAATCGCTCGTGGAGACGGTATCGGGCCAGAAATTATGGATGCAACTCTTGCTATACTAGAAGCAGCAGGCGCTCAAATTGAACCAACATTTATTGATATTGGTAAAAAAGTTTATGAAAGTGGCAACTCTACAGGTATAACAGATGAAGCTTGGGCATCATTACGTAGTACTGGCATTTTTTTAAAGGCTCCTATTACAACACCACAAGGTGGTGGTTATAAAAGTGTTAATGTAACTTTGCGTAAATCATTTGGTTTATTTTCTAATGTTCGTCCTGTGCGTACTTATCAACCATTTGTAAATTCTAAGCATGATGCCATTGATATGGTTATCGTAAGAGAAAATGAAGAAGATTTATACGCAGGAATGGAATACCGCCAAACCCATGACGCCTGTCATAGCTTAAAAGTTTTAAGCAGAGCAGGGAGCGAACTTATTTGTAGGTACGCCTTTGAATATGCTAAAGCAAACGGTAGAAAAAAAGTTACCTGTTTAGTTAAAGATAATATCATGAAAATATCTGATGGTTTATTTCATAAAGTATTTGATTTAATTGGTGAAGATTATCCAGAAATTGAAAAAGAAGCAATCATTGTAGATATAGGAATGGCGCTTGTTGCTGATAAGCCAGAAAATTTTGATGTACTAGTAACACTTAATTTATACGGTGATATTGTTTCTGATATTGCTAGCCAAATTGCAGGATCTGTTGGTTTAGCTGGTTCTATGAATATTGGTCATAGCTGTGCAATGTTTGAAGCTGTTCATGGTTCAGCACCAGATATTGCAGGAAAAGGAATAGCTAATCCATCTGGTTTATTAAATGGAGCAATTTTAATGTTACATCATATAGGGCAAAATGATATAGCGGTAAAAATTGAAAACGCATGGCTTTATACCCTAGAAAATGGTGAACATACAGGTGATATTGCCAAGGATAAATCTAAAGCTCTTTCAACTAAGGAATTTGGTGAAGCGGTAATTCGTAATTTGGGTAAAAAACCAAATTCATTAAAAGTTGCAGCCGAAGAAGATTTTAAACAAATGAGAATGCCAACCCATGCAGAACGTACTCTTTCTGTTAGAAATAAAGAACTTGTTGGGGTGGACGTATTTTTAGAGTGGGAAGGTGGATCACCAAAGGATTTAGGTGAAAAACTGGCAGAAATAACTCCATCAGATATGGATTTCAACCTACTTGCTAACCGTGGTATGAAAGTTTACCCAATGGTGAATGATGATGTTGAGATTATTGGTGATTCTTGGTGTTGTAGATTTCGCGGTAAAGATGGTCATACAAAAAATGAAAGTATACAACAATTATTAGCAAACATCTCTGATGCTAATATAGATTGGGTAAAGGTAGAGAATTTATATACTTTTGATAGTGAAAGAGGGTTCTCTCTACTGCAAGGTGAGTAAATTTTATCACAATAATAGATATTAAATTTAATCAAGGGGTTGCAAAATTATTGGTTGCGCGTTAAAGTCTAATCCGTAATTATAGATTAATTTTTAGCAAACAAGCTAAATAGAATAAAAAGAAGGTTTTTTTTAAATGATTAAACAAATTTCAGTAATGGCTGTATCAGTAACAATTTTATCAGCTTGTTCAAGTTTCCAAGCATCAGAACCATCAATTGGTACGCTAGGTGATGAATCAACAATAGCAAAACACCACTTCCATGATGGTAGCAGTGTTATGGTTGAAGATATTAAACCTATGAATGATAATCATTCTGCAATGCACAATGATATGATGCAAAATGATGAAATGTCATCAGATAACCATGATGTAAATGTAATGCATGATATGTCTTATATTCGTTTTTCATTTGATTCAGCATCACTTTCAGCAGAAGCTCGTAGTCAGCTTGCTACAATTGCAGATAAACTTAGAACTTCAACTTCAAATAATATTGTTGTAGAAGGTCATGCAGATGAACGTGGTACACGTGAATATAACCTTGCACTAGGTGATAGACGTGCTGTTGCAATTAAAAAATATCTTGTTGGTTTAGGTGTACCTTCAAATAAATTAACTACTATTAGTTACGGTAAGGAACGTCCTAAAAATCCAGCTCATACAGAAGAAGCTTGGAGCGAAAACCGCAGAGGCGTAGTAAACGTTAAATAGTTTTTGTTACAACTTAAACTTAAAGAAAAGGTTCTGAATATCAGAACCTTTTTCTGTTTACAAAAATATATCATTGGGTTATTCTGCGACAGGTTTTTATATTATTAATAATAAAATAGGCATGTTCCAAAAGTGAAAAAATTCTTACTAATATCTATGTTTTTAAGCGCAAGCTTTGTTTCTACACCTGCAATAGCAGAAGAAGAAACTGGTGGCGATATTATTGGTAAAGCAATTCGTATGGATCAGATGGAACGTCGTTTGATGTTACTTGAACAAAAACTTTTTTCTGGTACAACAGAAAAAGTTGCAGCTAATGTTTCTAAACGTCCTGTAAATGTTTCTACTGATGTTCGTAGAATGTTGGCAGATTTTGAAGCCCGTATTCAACAACTAGAAGAAGACTGGCGTAAAATGTATGGTTCTGTTGAAGATTTAGGTCACTCAGTAGATAAACTTGCTAGCAAAGTTGAACTTATTACCAAAGATTTAGATTTTAGATTGCAAGATCTAGAAACAGCAGCTGTTAATACTCCTAAAAAAATTAAAAAGAAAAAAAATAAAGGTCCTATAGCTTTAGCTGATTCTAAAATTAAAAAAGAAAAAGATGATACTATCCCTAAAAATATCTCTGCTGAAGAGCTATATAAAAAATCATATAAGTTTTTAACTGCTACATCATATAAAAAAGCAGAAAAATACTTTAAAGAGTTTATTAAACGCTACAAAAATAACAAACTTGCTGATAACGCATACTACTGGCTAGGTGAAGTATACCTTGTTCAAGGTATGGCAGAAAAAGCTGTGGTTGAATTTTCTAATGGTTTGGGTGCATTTCCTAGCGGTACAAAAGCACCAGCCAATTTACTTAAAATGGGTGTAGCATTTGTTCAGATGGATAGAAAAGACCATGCAAAAAGTGCTTGGGGTAAATTACTAAGAGATTTCCCAAATACTCCAGAAGCAGCAAAAGCTAGGAAGAAGCTTGACGCTCTTAAATAAAGATATTTTTCAGCATAACTTCTGTATATCAGAGGATGAAAAATTTGCTGTAGCATTTTCTGGTGGAGGAGATTCTACAGCCTTATTATTCTGGTTAACAAAAAATTATCCTACTAAAAATATTACAGCTGTTCATTTTAATCATAATTTACGTAAAGAAGCAGATGAAGAGCAAAAACTATTAGAAAAATTCTGTAATAAATTAAATGTTAATTTTATTGCTAGTAAATGGCAACAAAAACCAGTGGGTAATGTGCAACAATCTGCTCGTTATGCCCGTTATCAATTTTTCTCAGAAGTTTGTAATGAAAATAATTTTAAATGTATTTATACTGGGCATAATATGGATGATATTGCTGAAACAATGTTAATGCGCTTAGCTAGAGGCAGTGGTTTAAAAGGATTATCTGCCATGAATGAAAAAACTAATATTCATAATACAAATATCTTTAGACCATTGCTTGAAATTAGCCGAGAAGATATCCGTAAATATTTAACTAATAACAATATTGGCTGGATAGATGATAGCTCTAATGAAAATGAAAAGTATTTTAGAGTAAGAGTACGTAAACACAAGCAACAGCTAGAAAATATTGGTATTAGCTTTAAATCTATTGTTGCTAGTGCAAAATCTTTACAAAGAGCAGAAAATTTTATTAACAATACAGTAACAAAATAT
>JALTLI010000131.1 GCA_027005635.1 Alphaproteobacteria bacterium | reverse complement strand
GTATACAATGGGTTGTTTTAGGTGAAATTAAGTTTAATTACATAAATATAGTAACTTTGCTTAATATTAAAACAAATGGAAGATTAGTTATGTTTTTTATAAATAAGTTAAAATCACAAATAGGGCTTGCCCTAGATGAGACTATACTTGTAATGACAATGTTATCAGGATTTACAGGTTTTGTAGTAGTGGCAGACCCATTAGGGATATCTGGTAATGATAATATTACAGAAAAACTATCCACCGATTTACAAAAAATAGAAATGGCAAACTATGAATTTTACCGCAGGTATTTAAGCTGGCCACAGGAAACTACAAACGGTGATTGGAATAATAATATTTTAGTTCTTCATTCATCGGCATCAATGAAACCATATTATAAACAGCAAGTATATAGTTCTATTAATTTTTTACCTCAATATGAAGAAATAAACCGTAAAACTATGGCATTACAGCATAATATTGGTGAAGGTGGTGATATATCTCAGCATGTTATTGAATATAATGGTGATAAATATTTGGAAGTTATTTTAAAAGATGTTCCGTATGATATAGCCAGAGATTTAGATGTAAAAATTGATGGAGAGTATAATCCTAATTCAGGCAGAGTAAATATTATATTTGATAATGAGAAAGTTAATATTTATTATAGAGCTAATAAGGTTTAATTGTAATTAATATCCGTTTTGCAGGCTTAGATTTAGAAGTTATAATGGGGATAATTTTAAGATTGTAATCACTAAAAGCCTGATAAATTATATCCTCATTTTGTTTATGATGAATTAAATGAACAGTACCATTAGTTGCAGTAAGTTCTAACATATTATTTATCCAGTTAATTACACCTTCTTTTGTTGTAGAGAATGCTTTTTCGTTGTTTTTAGAGCTAAAACCTTTATCACTTCTATGAAAAGGTGGATTTGAAAAAACCACATCAAACTTTTGTTCTAAGGAGTTATTGGTTATATCATCAACTAACCAATTTATATTAAAGTTATTCAATATACTATTTTGTTTTGCAAGGCTTATTGCCTGTGATTGAATATCTATACCGGTTATTTGAGAACTTGGATATAAAAACTTAGCACACAAAGAAACAACACCTGTGCCACAACCAACATCTAAACAACTTTGGTTGGGTTTTATATTTAAACTTTCAGCTAACCATATACCATCTTGTGATGGGTTACTAAACTTATTGGATTTATGCATTTTTATGCCACCATTAAGCAGAGTTATCATTGGATAGCTGGTGGCATAAGTATTTTATTATTATCACCCATTGGAGCCATTTCAAATTCACTTTCACTGGCTTTATAGCCTTTTACTATATGGCTATATTTTAAACGGCTCCAGTGTTTGTTGTGGCTGGCACATATAATTGTATTATCTAAAAATTGACACTTAGTAATGGCTTTAAGCTCACCTTTTTTGCCTTTACTTAATGGGTACTCATATTCAAAATCTACAATATTAGTATCTGCTGAGTAGAAGCCTTTAAACTTACGTGGTATAGGTGATGACGGATGCATAACTTCGCCAGTTACAGGGTAAACAATTGCCAACTTTTTACCTTCATAAATAGGCTGAATAGGGCGTTTTTCATTTGTCTTAATTTTAATAATTGTACCTACGGGCATTACATGGTCTGTATTCTTATTATGTAGTGATAATTGCTCAACAATTCCAAATTTACCTTGAGGAAACAATGGTTTTTTAGTGTAAGAAGAAACTCTATGAAGTGGGAAGGTTGTGCCATCTGTTATTACAGCTGAAACAGTATCTTCACCTTTTTCATTTTTATCAAATTTTATACCAATAATTTCACCAAATGTACGTTCAAAACTTTGTGGTAGGGTTGCTCCTGCTCTTTGTTCTTCGGTAATTGGTAATATTTGGATATCTGGATTTACTTTACCTTTAAATGTATAGCTAAATGTTTTACCGTAGTTTTCTATTAATTCTTTGTTAGATTTAATTATTACGCTACCTAAAGCATTAATTATTTTAACTTTAACATTTAATAGGCTTGTAACATCTTTAGGATTAGATAACGGATTAATTACAATAATAGATGCATGCATTTTCTCATTTGTATTATCGGTTACAAATACACCTTTATGGTCTCCAACAATTTTACGGAATTTTAGTAAATAACTATCTGCTATTTCTAAATATTTTTTATCACTTAATACACTAAACATCTCAAAAGATTGCTTTTTATTATTGTTGTCAAATAAATCTATTGCTTTCATTAATGTTGTAAATTGAGGTTTTATACTTTTTAGGTTATTTTTAATTTCATTATTAGAAGTATTCCAAACAGCTTTTGCATCATCTAGAGTTTTAATTCTATCTAGGGTTTGACTTAAAATAAATGGCAGAGTTATATCTGGGTGATTTTTATATAGTTTATAACCTGTAGAAATCATTTCTGAAGCTGATAACTTCTCATTTTTTTCTAAGCTATCTTTAATTGCACCAACTAAAAATTCATTTCTATCTTTTAAGCTAAAACTTTTTTCATTAAATAAATGATACAACTTATAAAATGCAACAGGAGTACCATAAATACCTTTAGCATTTAAGACTAGTGTTTTAAGTTGGCTATCAAGAACTTTTGGGCTGTTAGCAAAGTATTTTTGCAAGAACTTAAATTTTTCACCGAAATCTATTCTTATTTCAATTTGTTTTTTTAGTAGAGGATTAATAACATTAGAAGATAATTGCTCATCAAATTTATTTTTTGCTACATTTTCATGGAATTTTTTAATTATTAGATTATCTAAGTTAAAATCTATATCCATACTGTTTTTAAGAAACAGTGCCAGTTTTGACATTTCTGTAAATTCATTCTTTTTCCATAAATCTTCAAGAGCTTGTGCAATTATTGAAGCTATTTTTTGGCGGTAAGGTTTTGCAATTTCTGGTTTGTATGAAGCATAATCAACTAAATCTTTGTAATTATTTTCTTTGATTGCTTTACTAATACCTAGGTTAAAATATTCATCAAGCCTTGTAATTACATCAGCATTATTTGTTCTTGGGATAATAATCTTCTGTAGTAAAGAAACTGCATTTTCATTGTTTGCAAATTTATTTCCAATAAGAGTAAATAATTTTTTATTGTATGGTTTGATGGCATCTTTTGGCATTTTTGTTTGGTCTATGCCAGAAAACAACAAATCTACATAGCCGGTTTTATCTACATATTCCATGGCTGGCTGTAAAAACTCATTCCATACGCTTAACTGGTTAGGATCAAAGGCTAATGACGTTTTAAGGAGATAAAGTTTAAATAATTCTTTTTTATCTTTAGTACTTAAGGCAACTTCTTCTGTAGTTTTTGGTGTTCCTATTGCTTTTATTGTTGATGGATTTTTATTAACTACTTTTTTATTATTATTTTTAGTATTTACAGTTTTCATTTCATCTATATATTTAGATGCCAAATCAATAACTTTTTTGTTTTTAGACATTTCATTTAAAGTAACTGCAAGCCATTGTTTGGCTAGTTTGTAGTTGGCCTTAGATAATTTTAAATTATTAATATCTTGTGGAAAATTTTTAATAAAATCAAAGCTACCATTGTTGCTATTTACTTCTATGTGCTGTAATAAAAACGCATATGGTAGTATGTGGGCTATTTTAGTAGTTAATTTGGCATTTGCTTGCCTTGATTGAGCAAGAGCAGGGTTTATGGCAATTTTATTATTAGATATAATAGCCACTAATAGTGGAGTATATACTGCATATTTTG
>JALTLI010000130.1 GCA_027005635.1 Alphaproteobacteria bacterium | reverse complement strand
TATTAGTTTAATTGCTTTTATATTGGTAATTGGCTCAACTTTTTCAAATATAATAAATACGTTTGATATTGGCTGGCTTAGTGTTTTATCTGTATTTGCTATGTATGGTGGTGGGTCTATTATTGCGTGGTTTTTATTTCCTGCTGTATTGCCATTAATTGCTAGCTTGTTCCAAGATAATTTATTAGATAAGCTAGAAAAATCAGAATATAACATAGAAAAATCAAATAAAAATCAAAGTAAAATATTTTCAGATATATTATTTATGTTTAAAGTAATAGGGATTAATATTTTATTATTACCAGTATTATTTTTTCCTCCTGTATATTTTATATTATATTACATAGCAAATGGTTACATGTTAGGTACTGAATTTTTTAGAGTTGTAGCAGATAGAAGAATACCAAGAAAACAAAGTGATACTTTAATAGAACAAAATAAATTAACCATTTACGCAGGTGGAATGTTAATAACTTTTTTCACAAATGTTCCAGTTATTAATATTATTTTACCGCTTGTTGCAATTATTTTAATGATGCACATTTTTTATGTTATCCAAGAAAACAGAAACTAATTTCATGAATGATTTATTTGATTACATAGAAGAACCTAAAATGCATACTCAAGCACCACCTTTGAGCGTGACTGAACTTTCAGATCATCTGCGTGCATTAGTAGAAGAAACCTTTTATTCTGTTGCTATTACTGGTGAAATATCTAATTTTCATCCAGCAAGTTCGGGGCATTGTTACTTTAAAATCAAAGATAGCAAAAATGCAATTAATGCCATTATTTGGCGCGGAGTTGCACAACGCTTAGCCTTTAAGCCAGAAGAAGGTATGCAAGTAATTGCCAGAGGTAAAATAACTACTTATGGCGCAAGAAGTGAATATCAAATAATAATAAATAGCCTAGAACCAGCAGGTTTAGGTGCATTAATGCAAATTTTGGAAGAAAGAAAAAAGAAGCTTGAAGCAGAAGGATTATTTGATGCATCGCGTAAAAAGGAAATACCTTATTTACCAAATAAAATCGGGATTATAACTTCACCAACTGGGGCAGTTATTCAAGATATGTTACATAGAATTGAAGATAGATGTCCACGAGATATTATATTATGTGGCACCCCAGTTCAGGGTGAAGGTGCCAAAGAAAAACTAGTAAAAGCCATACAAACACTAAACAATTTAGCCAAAAACAAACAACCAGATGTAATTATTATTGCCCGTGGCGGTGGTAGTTTAGAAGATTTATGGGCATTTAATGAAGAAATTGTTGTAAGAGCAATTGCAAATTCAAATATCCCTATTATTAGCGGAGTTGGACACGAACCAGATACTACACTATGTGATTATGTAGCAGATAAACGTGCACCAACCCCATCTGCAGCGGCAGAAATGGCTGTTCCTGTTAAATCTGATATTATTTACAATTTAAATAATACTCAAAACCGTATGCTAGCAAGTATAAACAACCAGTTGGTTAATTATAAGGAGCGTATTCGTTTACTTAGCAAAAGTATTCCTTCTCCACAAAGTAAATTAACCCAAAGCATGCTCCGTTTAAGTGATTACCAAGAACGCTTAAACCAAGCTATGCGCCATAAACTTGCTATGGCTAAACAACAACTAAAAAATCAACAGAATTTATTAACAAGTTATTCACCAGATGCCCCACTAAAAAGAGGCTATATTTATGCCAGCAATGAAAATGGCAAAATGTTAAAAAGCGCTAATAAACTTACAAAAGGTACAAAAATCAATCTTCATTTTCAAGATGGCAAAAAACAGGCGGAAGTACTATAGTACTTCCAAATAATATTTCCCCATTAGCAGGGAGCAAAAAATGATGATAAGTTTATTTACGAAAAAGGAGTATAATTAATTACATGACTAATGAGAAAATAAAGTTATCACATTTTCTTGCCCTTGTCTTACAGATGGTGGCTAAAAAGCCATTCATTTTCAGTTTGCCAAAAGCCATATGGGGTAAACCATGCATCATTCGTCAAACTAAAAATGAACGCTACGCTATGGCTTTTTTGCTCACCACTAATGGGGAAATATTAATTGGAAGTACTATATAATGATAGGGCTAGATTTTGGAACATCAAACTCAGCAACTGGTATTATTATTGATAATAAACCCCAGTTAGTACCACTTGAAGATGCTAAATTAGATATGCCCACAGCCATGTTTTTTGATTTTGATAACAACCAAACATTATTTGGCAGAAAAGCATTAGATGAATATGTTGAAGGTGAATACGGTAGGTTTATGCGTTCTTTAAAAAGCGCACTTGGTACATCTTTAATGATTGAGAAAACATTTATTAAATCAAAGGCTTATACGTTTGTAGAAATAATATCTTGTTATATTGAGGAACTTAAAAAACGCTCTGAAAAATACGCAAATAAAGAATTAAACAATGTTGTAATTGGCAGACCTGTTAACTTTATAGATGATGATATTTCAAGAGATAGCATGGCAGAAAAATCATTATTTAACGCAGCTAAAAAAGCAGGGTTTGAAAATATTGAATTTGAGTTTGAACCTATTGCGGCTGCTCTTTCTTATGAAACTACTATTGATAAAGAAGAACTAGCTTTAATTATAGATATTGGTGGCGGTACAGCTGATTTTTCTGTTATTAGAGTTTCACCTATCCGTAGTGAAAAACTAGATAGAAAAAATGATATTTTATCAACCAGTGGTATTCATATTGGTGGTACAGATTTTGATAAATTAATAAGCCTAGAAAAAGCTATGCCATTTTTAGGTTATAAACAGCTATATAAAAATTCTGAACATATGGAGCTACCTAAAAAATATTTTCATGATTTAGCAACATGGCATCGCATTAATTATTTGTATGATAAAGATAACCTAATAAATATTAAAAAACTAGAAACTCAAGTAGAAAACAAAGCAACAATTCAACGTTTTATCCAAGTTATAGAGGATAAAGAATTGCATCATATTGCAATTGAGGTTGAAAAATCTAAGATTGAACTAACAAATAACAAACAAACAACAATAGATTTATCTTTTATTGAAAAAAATCTTCACGCCAACCTAACACAAGATAATTTTAATGATTTTAGCCAAGAAACCTGCAATAAAATAAAATTAACAATGGAAGATGCATTAATTAAAGCCAGAGTAAAACCTCAGCATATTTCTGCAATATTTTTAACTGGAGGTACAACAAGTTTAACTAACTTAAGGGAATTACTCCTCCAACCATTTAATAATGCTAAAATTGTTAACGGCGATAAATTCGGAAGTATTGCCACAGGTTTAACTTTAAAATCTCAAAAAATATTTATGTAAACCTAAATTACCATATAAAAAATGCCTTTTATTAAAAATAAGTTGCATACCTTTGTAAAACTTGTTATATCAACGATTAAGTCAATAAATTCGCGGTAACTTGTTTATTGATGAACTTTGTTTATAAAATTTATTTTAAATAAGGTTCGCAGGCTCACTCACCTCCTCAAGACGAGTGAATAATATTAATACGCTGTTGTTTGAAAAGGTAAAACAACACTAGCGTAAATGAAAGAAAAGATTATGACAGTTAAACTAAGATTTGCCCGTGCGGGTAGAAAAAAACAACCATTTTATCATATCGTGGCAGCTGATGAGCGTATGCCTCGTAATGGTCGTCACCTAGAACGTTTAGGTTACTACAACCCAATGCTTAAAGAAAATCGTCTTACATGGAACACTGAACGTGTAAATCATTGGCTAGAAACAGGTGCTCAACCAACAACAGCAGTTGCTAAACTTGTTATTGCTGAAAAAGTTGGCTCAGATAAAATCCGTAACCGTTTACAAGCTAAAATACAAGAACGTATTGATGCTGTACAAGCTCGCTTAGCTAAAGCACAAGCAATCAAAGATGCAGAAGCAAAAGCAGAAGCTGATGCAGCCGCTGCCGAAAAAGCCGAAGCAGAAGCAGCTGAAAAAGCCGCTGCCGCTGAAGCCGCTGCCGCTGAAAAGCCTGCTGAAGAAACAGCTACAGCTTAGTGACTACACACACTAAACCACAAAAGCCCCTACCTAAAAAACCGCCTATTAAAGATGGTTTCTACTGTGTAGGGGTTATTTTTGATGCTCATGGTACAAGTGGTGATGTCAAAATTAAGCCATTTACTGAAAATCAACTTATTTTAAATGAATTTAAAAACCCAGTTGATGAAAATGGCAAAGAATTTAAAATTAAAAATGTTCGTACAGGTTCCAGACGTGGAGTTGTTGCTAATTTAAAAGGCATCACAAACCGCAACATGGCAGAAGAACTACTTGGAACTTATTTATATTTAGCAAATGAAACTTTAGTTGCAACTAAAGAAGGTGAATTTAACTATACTGATTTAATTGGTATGCTTGTTGAACTAGAAACTGGTGAGAACTTTGGTAAAGTTAAGGATGTTTTTGATAACGGAGCTCATGATGTCTTAACTATTACACACGTAGATGGTGAAGAGGTTTTAGTACCATTTGTTGATGAGTATGTTATTGAAATTAACGAAAAAGCTAAAAAAATAATTATTAATGAGGACGCATGCCAGTTTGTTGGACTTTAAGTTGTTGTAGTAATTACTATAATAACTCAAGCTTAAAATAAAAGGAAAAAATTATGTCATTAATAATACTTATTACTCAATCAAGTTTAGCTATTTTTATTTTTTTTATTGCTAATACTTTAACTAATGCTAGGTTTATGCCAAGTATATTTTCTCCAGTTTATGAAATTATTCCTACTATGCTTTGGCGTATGGTTGTTTTAGGTTTGCCTATTTATGCTATTGGTATTTTATTATTAGCTGATGCTTTTAATAAAAATGCAACTATTACAGGGCCAACAATTTTATTTGCCAATATAATTGCAACTGTAATTACCGCTATGGCGCTTGATGGTATTTCACCAAGTATGAAAATTGCTGTAGCTATTACTTTTTGCTTATGTGCCGATGTGTATCTTTATTATGCACTTAAGTCAACTTGATATGTCATATCCTATAACAATCCTAACCTTATTTCCTGAAATGTTCCCTGGAACACTTGCTCATTCTATTATGAAAAAGGCAGCTGAAAAGGAATTGTGGAATTTAACAGTTATAAATATCCGTGATTTTGCCGAAGGTAATTATAAACGAGTAGATGATACCCCGTACGGTGGTGGTGCTGGTATGGTTATGAAGGCAGATGTTGTTGCTAAAGCCATTCGTGCAGCTAAAAAAAACCAACCAAATGCTCCTGTTATTTTTATGACACCTAGCGGTACGCCATTTAAACAAGCCAAAGCAGTAGAGCTTAGCAAAAATAAAGCTGGCGTTATTTTACTTTGTGGTCATTACGAAGGAATTGATGAAAGAGTCCTAGAAACAGAGGTAGATATGGAAATATCTATTGGTGATTATGTTTTAAGTGGTGGAGAAATAGCAGCGCAAGTAGTAGTAGATGCAATTATTCGTAATATACAAGGTGTTTTGGGTAACGATAATACCCTAAGTGAAGAAAGTTTTGATGAAGATGAAAATGGACAGAAATTACTAGAATATCCACATTATACTCGCCCAGAAACTTGGGAAGGGCTGGAAGTACCTGAAGTTTTACGTTCTGGTCATCATGATAATATCAAAAAATGGCGCAAACAAAAATCGTTAGAAAAAACTAAAAAAGTTCGCCCAGATATTCTTGAATAATTATTCAATAGCTCTGAAATTTAAAAAAAATAACAAAATATACAGTTTTTTCTTTTCTTTTTGGTTGAAATGTCGTAAACATGGGGACGTTTCTTAATTAAGAGACAAATTAATTGCTATAAAAACCCGTGTAGCTCTGGAATAGAATTTTATTCTACAGTGGTTTAATTAAAGAAAAGGATAAACAGATGAACATCATCGAGAAACTAAATGAACGCACTATTGAAGCGCTAAACAAAGATATTACCGAATTTGCAGTAGGTGATACTTTAAAAGTTCACGTTAAAGTTAAAGAAGGTACACGTGAGCGTATTCAGATTTTTGAAGGTATTTGCATTGCTCGTAAAAATGGTAGTGTTAATTCTAACTTCACAGTTCGTAAAATTTCTTACGGTGAAGGTGTGGAACGTGTATTCCCATTGTTCTCTCCAACTATTGATAAAATAGAACGTGTTCGTCGTGGTGATGTTCGTCGTGCGAAACTTTACTACTTACGTGGTCGTCGTGGTAAAGCTGCTCGTATTGCAGAAAAAAATGATTGGGGTAAAAAAACTGATACAACTAAAAAAGCTCCTGCTAAAGAAGAAGTAAAAGCTACAACTGAAAATGTTGTTGCTGCTAAAACAGCTACTAAAACTGAAGCAGCTGAAGCTACAGCATAGTTTTTTATAACTAGATAAAAAGCCACTCTTTAATTAGGGTGGTTTTTTTTGCAACATATACTTACTATTTTTTTTGTAATTTATAGTTCTTTACATAAGTATATAACTGCAAAATAAATTATACTGTGTTATTATTTATTAAGTATTAATTATCAATAAAAAGGGGTTAAAATTAGTGTCTGAAACTTTACCATTATTCCCTTTGAATGCTGTTTTATTTCCAGGTGGAGAAATGGAGCTTAAAATTTCTGAGGATAAATATCAAGAAATGTTATCTGACTGTTTAAAAAATAAGTCAGATATTGGGGTTATTTACTGTGAAGATGATATACAAGAAAAAGCTAGTATGAGCGAAGTTGGTTGCACTGCAAAAATTATTGATTATTCAATTAATCGTGATGGTAGTAGTCTTATTCGTATTCGCGGTAAAAATAGATTTAAACTTGGAGACATAGATAATCGTAAAGCTTATTTAAGCACAAATGCTAAACCTATTGAAGATATCAAAGATTTACCATCTAACGATCCATTATTAAAAATGACAGAAGATTTAGCTTATATTTATACTGATTTACTTGCAGAAATTGATCCGGTAACCCCAGCATCTGGCTTTGTTTCACCAATTAGAATGGAAGATTCATTTTTACTTATTGAACAAATGATTTTACCAGAAGAATACCGTGAAGAAGCATTAAAAGTTACCTCTGTTAAACAAAGGTTTGAACTTGCACTGAGCTATTTGCGTGTAGAAATTGAACGTTTGCGCTTTTTACTTTCTGAACCAGAAGAAGGCGAGGTTGTAATTCATTAATGATAAATACACAAAATAATAATTTAAATAAAGATGCTCTTGCTACTATTTTACTAGATATGCAAGCTAACGGTATAACTGATATTATTAGTGATACAGCATTTGATTTTTTTGCTAAAAGTATTGTAAAAAGACAGCCTGTTAAAATTTCAAAAACAAAAATTATAAATACAAAACCCGCTACTCATAAAGTAACTATCCCAACAAATAAGCCAATAACTAATATTAATAAGCAGGTTACAAAAATTGATATTGATTTAACTAAACATGTTTGGCAAATTAATGAAGATGCTAAAATTATGTGTATTGTTAATGGATCAAAAAATGGTGAAAAACCTTTTAATAATCATGAAAAAGTATTATTTAATAATATGTTAAAGGCTATTGGTTTATCTGATACAGAAGTTGGCTATTTAGTTGTAGCAGATAAATATTGCATAGAAGAAAACTATCAACAACTTACAAAAATTTGTCGCAGGATTATATCTGCTAGTAGAACACAAAATATTATTAGCTTTGGTGAAAGTATATGTAATATTTTAATGGGTGGTAATGTTAGCTTAGCTGGTATGCGTGGCTTTGGTAAGGAAGTTGCTGGTATTCGTTATGTTGCGACATATTCACCCAAAATATTATTAAAACAGCCTCTTCTTAAAAGTTTAGCATGGCAAGATTTACAAATCCTTCAAGGATATATTAAGGTTGCTAATAATGATTAAGCTTTTAAATTCAATTATTGTAACAGTTCTTTTATTTACAGCCATACCTAACCAAGGGATTGCTGGTACTGTTTATATGGAAAAAAGCTCTAAATCTTCTCCATTTCGTAAAGGTAAATCAAATTTTGGTAAAAAAATTGTTGATGAAATACCAATGGTTCTTTCTGAGAGCGATGTTGAAATTTACAAAAAAATGTTTCGCTTGCAACGTGGTTTACAGCGCAGAGAAGTAGTAAAACTTTTACCTAAGCTAAAAAATCGTATTCTAATTGGTGATGTAATTGCTGAGCGTATTTTGCATCCACTAACTAAAACACCATATAAAGATATGAAAAACTGGTTGGCATATTACAATAATCAATCTCAGGCAGAAGAAATTTATAAACTTGCCAATAAACGTAAACCCAAAAAAGCAAAACATGCAAAACCTAGCATTAAAAGAACTTCTCTTGCTCATTACAATGATCCAGATGATTTTTTAAATGATATTCAACAGCCAACTAAAGAACAGAAAAATAGTAAAAAACGTAAAAAATTATTAAAAAAATTAAAAAAATATCGAATTAATAAATATTATACCAAAGCAATGGGTATTTATAAAAAAGCATCTACTTTTAAAATTTTAGGTAGAGGAACATGGCAACAAGCCAGCTTAAAACTTGCTGAAAGTATGATGTATGAAGGGTATTATACAAAATCACAAAGCTTTGCTAAGTATATTGCAAGTAAAACTCCTGAAATCCAAACCAAAGCATTATGGGTTGCTGGTTTTTCTGCTTATCGCTTAGGTAGAATTGAAGTTGCAGCAAAATTATTCCGCAGACTTTTTTACACAATACCTAAAAATAGTAGTTTTTATGCAAAATCTGCATGGTGGACAGCCAGAATGAACGAAGAACTTGGTAATACTAATATGGCAAAAGTTTTTATTAATTTAGCAGCAACAGATAAATATTCGTTTTATGGTCATTTAGCAAGAGAAAGGCTAAATAGAGATATCCAAGATGGTGATTGGCAAGAACCAAGTATAAATCCTAAAATAAGAAAAAAGCTATTTAAAAATAAAACAATTCAGCGGGTTATTGCTTTGTCCCAAGTTGGTGAGCATGCTATTGCTCAAAATGAATTAAAAACCATTTATGATAATATTCCGTATGATTGGGATGAAAGTTTATTAGCTTTATCATTAAAATTAGATTTACCAGCAACAGCGCTAACTTTAGCCCTTAACTTGAAGGAGCAGAAAAAAACTTATCTTGCTGGTTTGTATCCTATTTCAACAGCATGGAAAGCTAGAGGAGGCAATAAGATTGATGATAGTTTAACTTATGCAATTATTCGTCAAGAAAGTGCCTTTGATCCTAAAATAATTTCCAGAGCTGGAGCTCGCGGTTTAATGCAATTAATGCCAGATACTGCTCGTTATGTTCGCCAAATGGATAATCGTAAAGTTTATAGTAAGTATGCCTTATTAGAACCTTCTGTTAATATTAGCCTTGGGCAATCGTATCTTGCTTATTTACATAAAAAATTTAACGGTAATTTAACTTATATGATAGCTAGTTATAACGCAGGCCCAGGAAATGTTAAAAAATGGATAGCCAAAATGCCAGCAATTGCCCAAGATCCTGTGTTATTTATTGAAAGCATACCATTTAGTGAAACTCGTAAATATGTAAGTAGAGTTATGGCTAACTTATGGGTATATAAACAACGTTTTCAACAAGATACCCCATTGCTTACTGCTTTTTCACAACATAGTTGGGGCAGTCAGGTTGCTAATATTGGTTTAAAACATAATGGTAGTTAATAAATGAAACCGTTAAGCTACCAACAAGAGCAACAGCAATTAAATAATGGCTACACAACAATTGTTGGTATAGACGAAGTAGGTAGAGGCCCTTGGGCGGGGCCAGTTATGGCGGCTGCTGTTATTCTTGATATGCAAAATATCCCCGAAGGTATGAAGGATTCCAAAAAAATATCTCCTAAAAAACGAGAACTTTTATATTCGCAAATAATGGCATCATCTACTGTTGGTATTGGTGAAGCGAGTGTTGAAGAAATTGATGAAATTAATATTCGTCAAGCAACATTTTTAGCTATGTATAGAGCGCTAGAAAATGTTAATAAACTTAAAAAACCAGATTTTGCTTTTATTGATGGCAGAGATATTCCTCAGCAAATAAATATTCCTTCCGAAAGTGTTATAAAAGGGGATAATATTGTATTATCTATTTCTGCAGCATCAATTGTAGCCAAGGTTACTCGGGATAGGTTAATGGGTGAATTAGCTAAAAAATACCCGCACTTTGCATGGGAACGCAACGCAGGCTACGGCACAAAAGACCATCAGAATGGTTTGGCGTCTCATGGTATCACTCCTTATCATAGAAAAAGTTTTGCTCCTATAAAAGCATTATTATAGTTGCTTAATCTTTGCAAAAAACTAATTTTTAAGTTAAATTAAAACCCATAATTAAAATTAGCGGAATAACATTAAAAAAATGACCCCATATTTAGTAACAGGTGGAGCAGGATTTATTGGCTCTCATGTAGTTGAAGCCTTGTTAGATGCTGGTCATCAGGTTAGGGTGTTAGATAATTTTTCTTCTGGAGAGCACTCTAATTTACCTGAACATGAGAACTTGGAAATAATAACTGGAGATATCCGTAACTGGAAAATTGTTCATAAAGCTGTGGAAAATATTGTTGGAGTTATTCATACAGCTGGGCAAACTTCTATGCAGGATTCTATTGAAAACCCAAGAGTTTCAACAGAAGTTAATATTTTAGGCTTTGCAAATCTACTAGATGCTTTAAGAGCAAAATCATTTACTGGTAAGCTTGTTTACACGTCTTGCTTTAATGTTTACGGCAATAATTCACAAGATAAACTTTTAAAAGAGGAAGATGTTGTTAATTCTCATGTTGCTCCTTACTCTTTTGAAAAATGGATGATGGAAAAACAAGCAGGTTTATATAATAGAACTTATGGTTTACAAAGTTTAGGATTGCGCATTTTTTCTGTGTATGGAGAACGTCAGCAACCCCACCATGCAATTCCATCATTTATTCAAAAAATACAAGATCTAGAAACTATTAATATTTACGGTAATGGTGAACAAACCCGTGATTACATATACATAAAAGATGTTGTAGCAATTATTATGGAAGCATTAATAAGCAAAGAAAACGGCGTAGTTAATGTTGGTAACGGTAAGAAAGTTTCAATTAATATGCTTATTGAAACGCTAGAAGAAGTTTGTAATACTAAAATTGTACCTATGAAATTAGCATCTCAACCTGGTGGTATGGAACATGCAGTTGCAGATATTCGTAAACTGCGCAAAATATTTAATAAAGTACCACGTACTCCATTAAAAGTTGGCTTGGCAAAATGTTTAGGTGATAATTTTATTAAAGCTGTTGAAGAAGCTAAGAAAGAAACTGGATAATGGGTAATTTAGGCAGGTTCGTAAATAAGTTTGTTAGCAAAGAAGCGCGTAAACGTGGCTTTGCAGAAACTAGTATTTTACAAAAATGGCATGAAATAACTCCCGCACATGGTGGCTACACAACCCCAGAAAAATTATTTAAAGGTGTGTTAACTATTGCAGTTCCTAGTGGTTCTGCTAAACTAGCAGTACAAATGGATAGCCCTATATTAATTGAAAGAGTTAACAGCTTTTTTGGTTATAATGCTGTTACAAAAATTCGTTTTATTTTACGTCAGTTTGAATTTGAAAAGAAGGTAGCTACAAAAATAAAACAGCCAGATAGTGGAGCGCTTAACAGAGCAACAGCTAGATGTGCAAATATTAAAGATTTAAAATTTAAGCAACATCTAATTAATTTAGGGGCTTTAATTGAAATGGAAAATGTTAGCCACTTAAAGAATAAATAAATGAATATAAAATATATAAATATAAAGGATTTAACAATTATGAAACGAACTTTTATTGCCATAATTGCAGCATTACTTGTAGCAATTCCAGCTTGGTTTTCTAACGCTAATGCTGAAAGTAACAAAGAACTTGCTTTAAAAATTACCCCACAGGAACAATTTTTAGGTGAAGCAGATGCACCAATAGAAATTATTGAATATGCATCTATGACTTGTCCTCATTGCGCACATTTTCATATGACAGTCCTTCCTGAAATAGAAAAAGAATTTATTGATACAGGTAAAGTTAAATTTGTTACTCGTGATTTACCATGGGATCCTTTAGCTTTTGCAGTTTCTAAAATTAACCATTGCTCAGGGGATAATTACTACCAAATGCTTGGCTTATTTATGAATACTCAAAAAAGCTGGGCTGCTTCTAAGGACGCCTTAAAAGAAATCAAAAAAGTTGCCCGTATGGGGGGCATGAATAGTGCTCAAGTTGATGCTTGTTTAGATAACGAAGAAATTCATAAGCTTGTTAATTATTCTCGTGGGACTGCTCTTGAAATTTTAAAAGTTAAAGGTACTCCTACACTATTTATTAACGGTGAAATGTTTGTTGGCGCACCAGAAATTGATGCCATTCGTGAAAAAATCAACAGTATTTTAAAAAATGATAAATAAACAAAAAAAAGATAATACTGAAGAAGAAAAAATTGATACATCTGGTAGCAGTTTCAACTTAGGTATTAACTTAATTAGTTCTATTTTAGTTGGTATGGCTATGGGGTACGGGCTAGATAAACTTTTTTCTACTGCACCAGTATTTATGATATTATTTATATTCTTGGGTTTTGCCGCTGGGATACGCTCCATTTGGTTGCAGATGGAACGTGATGAACAACAAGAAAAGTAGTTGACTCAAAAATGAAATTATATTACCTTGCGCCTTAAATAATAAGCTATAGAAAGTAAATACAGTGTCTATGAACCCGCTAGAACAGTTCAAAATTCATGAGATATACTCAACTGAATTATTTGGTCAAACAATCCAGTTTACCAATCAGGCTCTTTCTATGGTTATTGCTATTAGCGGGATTATTCTTATTTTTGCTATTGGATCTAATAAAAAAGCTATGGTTCCTGGGCGTTTACAGTGCATGGTTGAAATTATTTATGATACCATACGTAGTGTTGTCAAAGATAGTGCAGGTACAGCAGGGCTAAAATTTTTACCACTTATTTTAACTATTTTCCTTTATATAGCAGGGTTAAACTTGTTTGGTTTAATACCTCATGCATTTACTGGTACGTCTCAATTTTTATTAAATATTGTAATGGCTTTATCAGTTTTTAGCTTAGTTATTATTATTGGTTTTTTTACTCACGGATTAAAATTCTTTAAAGTGTTTCTGCCATCAGGTACACCGCCAGTATTGGCTTTATTTATTGTACCTTTGGAAATGATATCATTTTTTGCGAGACCATTTACCCTAGCAATTCGTTTAACTGCAAACATGATGGCTGGGCATATTTTGCTTAAAGTTTTTGCATCGTTTGTAATTATGCTAGGATTAGCAGGAATATTCCCTTTCTTTGCTTTGGTAATGATTTCTTGCTTAGAACTATTGGTTGCTTTATTGCAAGCATACGTTTTTACTGTTCTTACTTGTGTTTATTTAAATGATGCATTGCATTTACATTAAACTTTATGTTACTAACATAAGAAAGAATTAAATAATTTTAAAACGCGGTGTTTTAAAATTTAATTAAATATAATTAAAAAGAAGAGGTTTATACTCATGGATATGGTATCTAACGTAGAAGGAATGAAACTATTAGGCGCAGGTATTGCTGCTGTAGGTATGCTTGGTTCTGGTATTGGTATTGGTATTGTTTTTGGTAAATACTTTGAAGCAGTTTCACGTCAACCTTCAATGGAAGCTAAATTAAAAACTAACTTATTTTTAGGTTTTGCTTTAGTTGAATCTGTTGCTTTATTTGCTTTCGTTATTGCAATGATGATTTTCTTTAAGTAATAATT
>JALTLI010000129.1 GCA_027005635.1 Alphaproteobacteria bacterium | reverse complement strand
GATAATGCTATTGATGAATCTTTAGCTGGTCACTGTGATAAAATCACCGTTACAATTCATTTAGATGGTTCTGTTTCAGTAACAGATAACGGGCGTGGTATTCCAGTTGGTATCCATACAGAAGAAGGGGTTAGTGCCGCCGAAGTTATCATGACCCAACTTCATGCTGGTGGTAAATTTGATAATAACTCTTATAAAGTTTCTGGTGGTTTGCACGGTGTTGGTGTTTCTGTAGTAAATGCTTTATCTAAAAAATTAGTTATTAAAATTAATAGAGACGGTCAGCACTGGGAACAAGAATACGCAATGGGTGAACCTATTGCTCCGCTAAAAGCACTATCCGATACAGATGAAACAGGTACAGAAATACGTTTTTGGCCAAGTGAAGAAACTTTTGCTATTACTGAGTTTTCTTTTGATACCCTAGTAAATCGCCTACGTGAACTTTCATTTTTAAACTCAGGGGTAAATATTACTGTTACTGATGAAAGAGTGGAAGAGGAAGATGGTAGCTTTAAAGCTGTCAACTTCCATTATGAAGGTGGTGTTTTAGAATTTGTTAAACACATAGATAGAAACCGTACAGCGTTGCATCAAGAAAAAATATACTTTGAAGATGAAAAAGACGATATTGTTGTTGAATGCGCAATGGAATGGAATGATGGCTATCAAGAAAATGTTTATCCATTTACCAACAATATTCCTCAGAGAGACGGTGGTACACACATCCAAGGGTTTCGTGCAGCTTTAACTAGGGCTGTTAATAATTATGCTGATTCTTCTGGCTTGGCTAAAAAAAGCAAAGCAACGGGTAACTTAAGTGGTGAGGATTGCCGTGAAGGTTTAACCTGTGTATTAAGTGTAAAAGTGCCAGACCCTAAATTTAGCTCACAAACCAAGGATAAATTAGTATCCTCAGAAGTTCGTGGGGCTGTGGAAGGCGTTGTTTCTGCTGCACTAGCTGAATTTTTTGAAGAAAATCCAGATGTAGCAAAAACTGTTGTTCAAAAAACTCTTGAATCTGCTCATGCTCGTGAGGCAGCTCGTAAAGCTCGTGAGTTAACAAGGCGTAAATCAGCTTTAGATGTTGCAAATCTCCCTGGTAAACTTGCAGATTGCTCCGAAAAAGATCCATCTAAATGTGAACTTTACATTGTAGAGGGAGACAGTGCGGGTGGTTCTGCAAAGCAAGGCCGTGAACGTAGTTTTCAGGCTGTTTTACCACTTAGAGGTAAAATTTTGAATGTTGAACGTGTCCGTTTTGACAGAATGTTACAAAATACAGAAATTGGTACAATGGTTGTAGCGCTAGGCACAGGTATTGGTAGAGAAGATTTTAACTTAGAAAAACTTCGTTACCACAAAATTGTTATTATGACAGATGCTGATGTTGATGGTTCTCATATCCGAACATTACTTTTAACATTTTTCTTCCGTCACCTGCCAGAACTTGTGGAAGCGGGGCATTTATATATTGCTCAACCTCCACTTTATCGTGTGGCTAAGGGTAAAAGCGTTGTTTATTTAAAAGATGAAGCTGAACTAGATGAATATTTATCTAATGCTGGTGTTGATGGTGCTGTGTTTACTATGAACAGTGGAGAACAACGTTCGGGAACAGATTTAAAGGCTAGCTTCACTGAAGTAAATAGCTTGATGCCCGCCATTCGTTTAATGCAAGCACAAATGGATGAAAGTGTAATTTATGCCTTACTTGCTAGTGGTGTTGAAATGAATTCATTAAAATCTGAGGCTACGGCAAGTAAACTTGCTAAGGGTATGCAAACATACTTAAACAAAGATGCAGAACCTAACGAAATGTGGACTATCACAGACAAACCAGATGAACTTGGCTATTTCACAATTAATATGACTCGTAAAAAAGATGGTTTAACTGAAACTCACGATATAACATCTAAAATGCTAGATAGGCCCGCAATGCACAAATTAATTGAAAATGCTGACCTACTCGTAGATTTTATAGGGAATAACTTATTCACCGATAGTAAGGGTGAGAAAAAAGTTTCAACTCCAAATGAGTTTATTTCCGCTATTCTTGCTTCTGGGCGTCAAGGTTTGGGCTTACAGCGTTATAAAGGTTTAGGTGAAATGAACCCAGATCAACTTTGGGATACAACTTTAAATCCAGAAAATCGCAGATTGCTACAAGTAACGGTAGGAGATATTCAAATAGCAGATGAAGTATTTTCAACATTAATGGGTGATGTGGTTGAGCCACGCCGTGACTTCATTCAAGAAAACGCTCTAACTGTTCAAAATATTGATATTTAGGAGATAAATGAACACTCATCAACACAAACAACAAGAAACAGATTGTTGCGGAAACCCTGCACCTAAAATAGATATTATTTTATGGGGGTCTATTTTAGTTATTGCTGTTTCTATGCTAGCTAATTTTTTAGCTGGAGATAGCTTCCCACTTTGGCTTGGAACATTTTCAGGTTCGGTAACTGATTTATTTTCTAAAATGTGGTGGGGGCTAACTTTAGGTATATTTTTTGTTTCTATTTTAGGTAAAGTGCCACAAACATTTGTCATGAAAATTTTAGGTGATGGTGATAAATTTAGTGGAGTATTTCGTGCCGCTGCTGGTGGTATTTTATTAGATTTATGCTCCCATGGTATTTTATTAGTGGGTATGCAACTTTATAAAAAAGGTGCAAGTATTGGTCAGGTAATGGCATTTTTAATTGCTAGCCCGTGGAATTCTTTTTCTCTAACACTTATATTATGGGCATTAATTGGTTTTTGGTGGATGATGACATTTCTTATTCTTTCTTTTGTAATTGCTATTATTTCTGGTCTTATATTTAATAAGTGCATTGCTAAAGGTATTTTACCTAAAAACCCTAATAGCTTTGAACCTCAAGATGATTTTAATTTTTGGTTTGAAGCAAAAAAAGGGTTAAAAGCTACTAAATTTAATAAGGATTTCTTTGCGTCAATGCTAATTGATGGTATCTCTGGTAGTAAAATGATTGTAAAATGGTTGTTTTTTGGGGTGGTACTTGCTTCTCTTATTCGTACTTTTGTACCAACAGATTATTTCACTCAATTTTTCGGGCCAACTTTGGCTGGTTTAGGTTTAACAATTATTGCTGCAACTATTATTGAAGTTTGCTCTGAAGGTTCAACGCCTATTGGTGCAGATTTATTAACCAGAGCAGGCGCACCAGGAAACAGCTTTGCATTTTTAATGACAGGTGTTTCAACCGATTACACAGAAATTATGGTTTTAAAAGAAACCACAGGCAGTTGGAAAATAGCTTTATTTTTACCATTAATAACAGTACCACAAGTAATTTTACTTGGCTGGATACTAAATAATATTGGTTAAATCAACCAGCCTGCAAAAACTTACCTGCATCTTCTTTGTTAAAAATTCTAAGAAGCCACATTAGGGCTTTTATTTCATCTTTAGAAAGTTTTGTATCCACTGTTTCTTCTGCCATTTTTCTGGCAATAGGGATTAAATCTTTATGCACCCGTAAATCAGCTAATCTGGTTACAATTTGCCCACTTTGTTTTGCCCCTAGCATTTCACCTGGGCCTCTAAGTTCCATATCTTTTTCTGCTAGTAAAAAGCCATCTTCTGTTTGGCGGAGGGTTTCTAAGCGTTCTTTTGCCATATAACTAAGTGGGCTAGAATATAATAAAATACATGATGATTTATCAGTGCCACGCCCAACCCTTCCGCGTAGTTGATGAAGTTGCGAAAGCCCAAAACGTTCTGCATGTTCAATAATCATAACTGTTGCCTGCGGTACATCTACACC
>JALTLI010000128.1 GCA_027005635.1 Alphaproteobacteria bacterium | reverse complement strand
AAACAACAGTAATGGGTATACCCGCTGAAAAATGTATAAAAACAGTACAAAGAGGTGGTGGTATGGAAGGCGCTGGCGCTATGCCACGCTATTACAATGAAGCCCATGTTTGGGGTGTTGGTGTTATTCCCCGATACAAATCATCTGCAAACCTTATTCAAGCAACAACATCAATTGTATGTGGTTATGCAGGTTTAGTTGGTAGCTTGTTTGAAGAATTTACTGATAACTCAGACCTAGATATTGCAACCATAGGACCTGGTTCTATGAAAGTAGTAAAAGATGCTGTTAAAGGTATAAAGGAAACAAGAGATGCTATCAGGGCTTCTAAAGCTGCTAAATGGCTAAAAGATATGTACGATACATATACAGATGTTGCAGAGGGATTTAAATCTATGACTGGTTTAGATTTAACAAAAACACTGAAAGTAGCGGCAGTTATTGGTATGGCAGCTTATGCTAAAGTTAAATCACAAGCTCCAGTGGAAGTTCGTCCAGATGAATTATGTAAACAAAGAGCAGACTTATTAGAAGCCGAGCAAACTAACAGTTTACTAAATGAAACAGTAACAGATCCTGAATTTGAATTTGGTATGTTCTTAGATAACTTTGATGATGGTGGTATTTGTCCTAAGGCTAGGGCTGGTTATGAAGCTGGATATAAATTAAGATACGATAAAAAATCAGGCAGAGGTGTTAAAAAAGTTGGTGGTGGCTACAGGCGTTTAAGCCAAACAGAAATTGCCGGCTTATACCCTGCTTGTGATGGCTGGACATACGTACAAGCAGCACCAAATACTCAACTATACAGAATAGGAAATACAGGTACTTATAGTACAAAACAGTTACTTGATGGTAGTGGTGACCCTAACTTTATAGATATAGATGCCCCATATGAAGGAACAAAATTTAAAGAATATACTGTTCTATATGCAATAAAAGATGAAAATGGGGAATATACAAATAATTTTTCAACAAAAGTAATCGGTGATGGTAGCGGTGATCCTGAATATATATATAATGATTCATCTGGTAACTATATGATAAGTGAAGAAATTAGTAACAACGATGCAACCGTGAATGATGATGGAACTGTAAACGATGATGGAACAACCACTGTAATTAAAAAAATTAAAGTTGTAAACCGTCCAGGTATTAATAAAGCTTACGATGTAAAGTGTAATACAGAAACAGATGAAGTAGGTAACCCTGTAGAAACATGTAATAAAAAATATATCCCTAGAGATGATGGACCTAGGCAGAGAGTATTTACAACATTTTATCCTGACGAAAAAGGTAGAGCAGTAAAAGTTTATACAAGGAAATTTTTAAGGCCTTTATTTAATGATGTAGATGATAATGGAAACCCGATTTACCTTAGACCTGAATTTAACCCTACTATACAAATACCTAATCCTGATTATGATCCTGTTGTTGCGGCTCATTATAGCACAAATATCCATATAAAGGCTGCAGCTGATTTAAGAAACTACGATTTTGATATTAATAATACTGATGATGATAACTATGTAAAACAAACAGCTATAAGAGATACATCATTTTATAGAAAGCGTTACCCTGATTATTTCTTAGATACATTTGATCATGAAGCAAACCCGCAAGTACCAAAAACAATACCAGGACCAAACCCTAATTTTAAAATAAATGTAACAACAGGGCGTACCATTACAGCTATAAACTCCAGTAACAGAAAATGGGGTGATAATGGTATAAATAAAACCTCTAGAGGATATAAAGGTTCAGGTGCTGCAACTTTTGGCGAAGGCAGAAGTGTAAGACGTGGATTTCAATGGGTACAGCCAGAAGATTTAGAAGCATTAGAAGTTATTAAAAAACTAAAAAATGATAGAGATGTAGACCAAGAAAGGATAAAAGTTGGTTGCAGTATTTGCAGAAGAACAACAAGAGCAACCTATATAGCAAAAAAAGTATATGTAGATGAATATAATCAAAGAAAAGAACTAAATGACTACATGACAAAAACAATGACAACTACATTTGTATCATCTGAAGTTGCTGTAAGTGAAGCCCTACAAGCAGTAAATGCCCGTATCAGAGAGTTAAGTGGTAAAGAAGACCCCGAAGAAAGTTGCGGGTTAGATGGGAAACCAATAGGTACATGGGGTGATGCAGTTATTGATATAGCTCTTCAAATGGCAGCACAAAAAGGAATAAAAGAAGGATTAAATTGGTTAAAAAATAGTGATGCTTCTAAACAATTTCAAGAATCTCTTAAAGAAACTACTGGAGAATTAGCATCACAAGCATCTGATTATGCAACAGGTGTTTACGATGATGTAAGGGCATATTTTGCAGACGAAGCAAGAGATCAACTTGATGATGTATATGAAGATTGGGAAGATGAACTAGAAGATGAATCTGATGAAGCTGTTCTAGGAATGATAGAAAGTGATTATGAAGATGATGATAGTACCACTAGTGGGGCTATTGGAGATGCATTATCATCTATAAAATCTGGTAAAGTAGATACAAAAGCATTCCTTGAAAAAAGATTAGAAAAATATTTACCTGCATTAAAAGAAAAAGTAAAAGGTATGACAGGGAGTTTAACTGGATTATCCACCAAAGAAGCAATGGAATATTTCAAAACAGCAATGGATATAGCCCAATTAGCTACATATAATGGTGCATTAAAGCAAGCTACTATTGGTATGGCATCTTCTGAAGATCCTACTGGTTTGTGGCCTGCATTTATGTCTGAAAGTAGTAAATTATCTTGGCGTGGAAAGGATGTCCCTGGGGCAAGTAAAATTAAAGGTATGATGGGAACTGTTGGTCACCTGCCCTGTGCTTTAGGTTCATTAGCACTTGATATGAATATATTTTCTTCAAATAATGCATCTGTTATGGCAGCCCTAGAAGATTACCTAGGTTGTGTAGGAACATGGGGACCATTAGAGCCTAAAACAGGTTTTGTTTATCACCGTGATGGTAAAGTTGCCGCTGCACTTGCTGGTTACCGTGGCTATAAAATGGCTGTTAGTTTAAAAACTATTAAAGATCACCCTACAAAAGCATCTAAAAAACCAATGAAAATAAACCTTGATTTTCCTCATAAAAGTAAATGTTTTGTACCTGGTACTGCTAATTTTGCTTGGGAAAGTAAACAAGGTTTAAGCCCACTAAACTCTGATATGACATATAACAAACAATTCTTTAATAACTTTGGTGATTTAGTATTAGATGCACTAGACACGCCAATGCAATTATATGAAGATGTTGAAAATAAAGTTACAAAAGGTATAGATGCAGCCAGAGAAAAATGGAATAGTATGGATGTACAAATGGAAACAGATGAAGATGTATTTGGTGATGGTGATGAATTTAATAGTGACCTTGATGATATAGAAAAAGGTGCACAATCAAATGATGGTTTAATAAAAGATGAAGAAGGTGATTATGCTGAAGAAGATGATTATGATGATGAAAGCGAAGACGATATAATGGGCGTAACTGCCGAAGAAAGAGAAGCACCAAAAGCTGAGAAAATTAAAACTGATAGTGAAGGTATGGTATTTACTTACTGGCGTAAAAGTAAATGCTGTTTATATCTTGTAGGGTATTATGGATATGGTGCCAAGCTTTGCTTTGAGCCATATAGATATTATTAAAAAAGCCCCAAAAGGGGCTTACCACGAACAAATTGGATAATAAACATCCAACAAATTAATCTTAATAGGATAAGAACAACTAGCTGAATTTGATGCTAATATATTTCTTACGTGAATAATCATATTATACCAGTATGCTGAATCTCTCATTGAGATAATA
>JALTLI010000127.1 GCA_027005635.1 Alphaproteobacteria bacterium | reverse complement strand
TCCTGCAATATATTCTTTTGCCATTTCAGCATCTACAAACCCAGAATATATATATTTAAAGAATAAAACTCCGAGTGCTGCCATAGTAAAAGGTTTAACTAACCAATTAATAACTAGTGTAATACATAGCCCTTTAGGTTTTTTACCTAAATTTTTTAAGCTAGAAAAGTCAATTTGTGTCATCATTGGGTAAATCATTACCCAAATAAGAACAGCAATAACAAAATTTACATTGGAATATTGTAGTTCTGATATTATTTGAAAAATGCTAGGAAATATATATCCTAAACCAACACCAAACATAATACATAAGCCAACCCATATGCTTAAATAGCGGCCAAATAATCCCAGTGGAGATTTTTCTACTTCACTCATTTTCATATATTACTCTAAAATAATTTTCTTTTTATCTTCAAATTCTTTTTTATCAATTTCACCTTTGGCAAAACGCTCTTTAAGAATATCCATAGCATCTTTTGGTTGATTGCTTCTATGATGATTAGACATATTGCAAGAGCCTCCGCCAATACAACGTATAATAAACACAATAGCAACAATCATAATGAACATCATAATTGGTCCTATAATCATTCCATAGGGCATCATATCCCATCCATGTTGCATATACTCATTTGCTTGCATTATATTTCTCCTTTTTATTTATTTGTAATTTCAATACGACAATTTTCATCACTATTTTCACAACAATGTTCAGTTAAGTAATCAACTGTCTTAATAAACTCTTGATAATTTGTACTGTAAATAACGTTACGCCTATCTTTGCGGGCTGTAATTAAATTAGCTTTCTTTAATTTTTCCAAGTGAAAGGAAAGGGTTGCATGTGGTAAGGTAAGTTTTTTACCAATATCTCCCATGGCCATACCTTCAGAACCTCTTTCAATTAAGAGCCTAAATATATCCAAACGGCTTTCCTGCGCTAGAGCAGCTAATGCTTCAATTACTTTTAATTTATCCATTTAACTAGATATATAGATATTAAAGCGTTTTGTCAAAGTTAAAACTATTATTCCCGCATAACAGTCAATATATTTTCTTATTACATGGTGGTCTACTTTTCTTGGGGGGATTCAGTTGTTAATTTAATGGTGGTGTTTGTAGGTATGGGAAATGCTTTCTCTTAATAAATATAATATCAGCAGCTTGATATATATCAATTATATCTTTTTTTTATATATGCTTTCTGCTATATTGCTACAAATTCATATATTTAATCAATAGGGTTTAAAAACGTGCAACACAAGAATATACTAATTATTTCATTTATTTTGTCTTTAATTGTGATTTCTCCTGCTTATTCACAAACAGCGCAAGATATTCAAGATGCAACTTCACAAAGCCAGCGTTTAATAGAGGATGAAAGGGTTCGTAGAGAGGAAGAAATTTTTAATGCTCACCCAGATAACGATGTATACATTCCTTATGAAGCACTTAAAGCACAGCCAGTTCCGGAAAGTAAGTTATGTTTTAATATCAAAAAAATAATTTTTATTGATTCAACTATTTTAACTAAAAAAGAAAAAAGTAATCTTATAAATCCATACTTAAATACATGTATGAAATTTTCTGATATTGATGCTATTGTTAGATCTGTTACCAATTTATATATTACTAAAGGCTATGTAACAACTAGGTCCTATATACCAGAACAAGATTTAAGCAGTGGAACTTTTATAATTCAGGTTGTTGAAGGAAAGTTAGAAAATATATCTCAGAGTAAAGGTGGAGAAATAAACCTTAAAACAGCATTACCTAAAATTACTGGAAAACCATTGAATTTACGCGATATTGAAATGGGCTTAGAACAAATAAACAAACTTCCATCTAATAATGCTACTATGAAATTAGAACCTGGTTCAGCTTCTGGATTAACAAAAATAATTATTAATAATAAACCTACAAAAAGGTGGAACAGTACAGTTACTCTAGATAATAGCGGTTCAAAACCAAAACGAAATGTGGGAAGTATTGCGTTTGGTTATGATAATTTATTAAATTTAAATGAATCATTAAATATTTCATATAGAGAAGATCTTCATGCTGATGGCGGACATTTTTTAAACAGATCAATAACTGGAAGTTTTGTTGTACCTTACGGTTATTGGACTGCAAGTGGTAGCTTTTCTACATTCTTTTATAAAAGTAAAATAGTTGGTACTAGCCAAACATTTGATACAGATGGTAACTCTAGAAGTGCTAATTTTACCCTTGATAGAATTGTGCATAGAAATAAAAACGGTAAAACATCTCTTGCATTTTCTGCTGATTATAAAAGCTATCGTAATTATATAGCAGGTACGTTGCTTACAACTAGTAGCCGTAAACAATCAACATTAGGCTTAACTGCAAAAACTAACCAAAGGTTATTGGGAGGTATTGTTTCTGCTAGCTTAGGTGTAGATTTTGGTGCAGGTTTTATGGGGTCAGAAAAAGATGTTGTAGCTAGTACATCAAATGCTGAGCCGACCAACCGTTTTGTTATGTTTAATGCTACGGCTGGGTTTCAAAAGCCATTTAAAATTAAAAATACTACAATTAACTATTCAGGCAATTTGACTGCTCAATATAGTCAAAATAACCTGCCATCAGGTGAACGTCTTTCTGTGGCTAGTAGATATACTACTAGAGGATTTGATGGAGGTTCTCTTTCTGGTGATAATGCAGGTTATATGCGTAATGAACTTAGTACTTCTTTAAAGCAACAAATGCCTGTAATTGGTAAAGTCTCTCCATTTATAGGTTTGGATATTGGAGCGGTAATGGATCAAGGTTCCTCTGGCGGAAAATATATTGTTGGTAGTGCAATTGGTTTAAGAACTAACGGTGCTATTAATATTGACTTAACCTTTGCTAGAGCAATAGCAGGGCAGGGCAATACAAATGGTAGAGCAAATGCTATTTATTTAGAATTAAAGAAGAAATTTTAATTTAGAGCTTGAAAATACGCAGTGTATACACTACATTGTTGTAAGATAACTTATAAAAAAGGTAAAGTAATATGACAGAGAAGCTAACTAAATTATTGAGTTTCACATTATCAATAATGATTGTTTTACAACCTGTTTTGGGTTTTGCTCAATCTGTTGTAGTTGCCGGTAGTAATGGTGCTAAGGTAGATACCGCTGCTAATGGTGTGCCTATTTTAAATATTGCCAATCCTAATTCTAATGGTCTTTCTCATAACCAGTTTGATAAATTTAATGTTACTTCTCAGGGATTGATTATTAATAACTCTGCTAATGCAGTTGCTTCTACACTTGGTGGAGCAGTTGTTGGTAACCCAAATTTTTCTGGAGCTGAAGCTAGTTTAATTTTAAATGAGGTTACATCTAATAACCGTACATCACTAGAAGGTTTCCAGGAACTTGTTGGTAAAAGTGCTGAATATATTTTAGCTAACCCTAATGGTATAACCTGTAATGGTTGTGGATTTATTGATTTTCCTAAAGCTACACTTACTACTGGTGTGCCTGTTTTTTCTGCAGGTAGCTTAATTGGTTTAGATATTAATGGTGGTGATATAGCTGTTGAAGGTTCTGGTTTAAATGCTTCAAATATAGATTATTTTGATTTAATTTCTCGTAGAATAACCATAGATGGAAATATTAATGCTAAGAATATAAATCTAATCACAGGTAGAAATAATTATAATTTATCAACAAAAATAGCTACAGCAAAAGCAACTACTATTGGTAGCCAGCCTTTATATGCAATAGATTCAACATCACTTGGCGGTATGTATGCTAATAAAATTTACATTATAGCAACTGAAGATGGTGTTGGGGTTAATATGCGTGGTGATATGGCTGCAAGTGCTTCTGATATTGAAATTAATGCCAAAGGAATTATTAAATTAACTACTAATGATGATGTATAT
>JALTLI010000126.1 GCA_027005635.1 Alphaproteobacteria bacterium | reverse complement strand
TACTGTTCAGAGAACCTTGAAGTTTAATAACATCATTCAAATGACTATTAAATAGAAGCAAATCTATGTAAACAGCATTTGTTTCTTCCTTGTAACAGCTCCATATGGCACAGTCCAACTCTTTTTTGTAATCTTCAATGCGAGCAGCACAGCCAGATATTCTTTCAATGTTAGGTGTGTTATTATCAATAATAAATAAATTTTTATGCCCCTTAAATATTCTAGGGAGAAAATCAATTATAAAACTATTAAAGTTATTATTTTTGAATGTATTAACAACAAGTTTTAAAACTTGTTCATTTCGCTCAATAGAAATTGGCGAGTTTAGTTTGATTATAGCACTCAAAACTTTTCGATCTGTTTTGTAAAACATGATTTCACCTCTGAATTTGAAAAGAAATGTTTAAGATAAATAACTACATAACTATATATTTTTCAACTTAGTAAGTCAACCATATAAAAAGCTCCCCAGTAGGAGCTTTTTACTATTTATAAAAAATTGATATGCTTAATGAGAATGATTTTCATCTTTTTCAGAAGTTTTTACTTTATCCCCACCCCACATTTTAGAAAACCAACTAGATTTTTTAACTTTTTTGCTTGCTTGCTCTTCTGCTTCTAACTGATTACGGATATCGCTATCTGCTTTACCAGCTTTACTAACTAACCAGCCTTCATTGCCGTTAGTTGATTTAACAGATTTAGCCCTAAGTAACACCCCTTTTGCTTTTTCTGATGCATGATAAGATGTGTCTCTTTTAGTAAGTTTTGAAGGAGGTTTAAGATCAAAATCTGGTGGAATAGTTAAAGATGGACCATCAACAACACGGGTTTCATCAGGGATAGTATTACCAGAAAATATTGAGCTACACCCTTGTAATAATAATACACTAAACATAAATGGTAATATAAGCTTAATTCTCATTGTTAGTTTTTTCTCTTTTTTCTTTTCTTTCTAAGCGAAATTCTACTATAGCATCTAATAAAATAAACGCAACCCCAACAGATATAAATGTATCTGCCATATTAAAGGAAGGAAAATGCCATTTTTCATAATAAATATGCAGAAAATCAACTACTGCACCAAACCTAAATCTATCAATCATATTACCCAGGGCTCCGCCAAGCATTAAAGAAAAGCCTATTAATGCCAATTTAGTTATATCTTTTTTCATCATAAAAATAAATATTATACTAGCAAGTCCTGCAACCCCAGCAAGAACATATGGTAATTGTTCATGAGAAAAATTAGCAAACATACTAAATGAAACACCACGATTAAAAGCCAGAGTTAAATTAAAAAAATTAGGGATAACTTCAACAGGGCTAATATTTAATGGTGGGTTTGCTTGCAAAACTAGGTTTTTAGTTAATACATCAATAGCAACTAAAATTAGTGCTATTGCTATTCCTATTTGGCGTTTTTTATTAAACATTATGCAGCAACAACTTTTTCAGCCTGTTCAACCGCATCACCACAACGCACGCATATATCTGAATGAGTAGGGTGAGAACCAATATTAGAGGCAAATGTCCAACAACGTGGGCATTTAGCATTGGTTGATTTTTTAGCACTTATTTGCATATCTGCACCAACCACTTCCACATGTGAAACAATTAATAGTTCTTGCCAGTTAATATCAGCTAAATCCTCGGTTAATGGCAAGCTAACTTCTGCTTCTAAGCTGGAACCTATTTCACCATTTGAACGGAGTTCTTCTAACTTCATAAGCACCTCTGAGCGTAATTCCAAGGCTTTTTGCCATTTAGTTTCAAGCTCTGTATTTAACCAACTATCTTCCACATTTGCAAAAGTTGTTAAGTGAATATTTTCCTTATTACCCATTGACCGCCAAACTTCATCACAGGTAAAAGCTAAAATTGGTGCTAGCATAGTTGTCATACCATTTAAAATTATGCTTAGTACGGTTAATGTACTTTTACGTCTGTTACTTGTTTCAGCATCACAATATAAACTATCTTTTCTAATATCAAAATATAATGAACTAAGCTCCGCACTACAAAAAGCATAAAAAGATTGATAAACCTTATGGAATTTATAATCATTATAATCTTTTTCAGCTTGCTTTACAACGCCTGCAAAACGGCTTAAAATGTATTTCTCAAGTTCTGGAAGTTCCGCATAACTAACGGCGTCTTTTTCTGCATCAAAACCATTTAAGTTACCCAGCAACCATCTAAATGAATTTCTAAACCTACGGTAAGCGTCACTAACGCCTTTTAAAATTTCATCAGAAAGGCGAACATCTTCAGCGTAATCAGACGCTGCAACCCAAAGGCGAACAATATCCATGCCGTATTTTTCAGCTAATTCTTCAGGTGCAACACCATTTTTTAATGATTTAGACATTTTACGTCCCTGCCCATCAACCACAAAGCCGTGGGTTAAAACTTGGTCATACGGGGCATCACCATAAACAGCAACAGAAGTTAATAAACTAGATTGGAACCAACCTCTGTGTTGGTCGGAGCCTTCTAAATAAAGGTTTGCTGGGCGTAAGCCTTCTTCCCGTTGCAATTCAGGGCGAGAACGCACCACATGAGCATGAGTAGTTCCACTATCAAACCACACATCTAAAATATCTGTTTCTTTTACAAGGTCGCACGGGTCTACGTTATTTTTTTCTAACCAACCTGCTGGTAAAAGCTCTTCAACTGCTAAGGTTTCCCATGCATCAACCCCCATTTTTTCCACTTGAAGGGCAATATGTTCAAAAACTTCAGGGTTATTTATATACTCGCCAGTTGCTTTGTTTTTAAATATAGTAATTGGCACACCCCAAGCACGCTGACGAGAAACACACCAATCAGGACGCCCTTCAATCATGCTAGTAATACGATTTTCACCATATTCTGGCACCCATTTAACCTGTTTAATTTTTTCCAGGGCATTTTTACGCAGTTCGCCTTCTCCGTCCATAGCAACAAACCACTGTGGAGTTGTTCTAAATATAAGTGGAGCTTTTGAACGCCAGCTTACAGGATAAGAGTGAGTAAATTCATAAGTATGAACCAAAGTATTTTGAGTTTCCATTTCTGCAACTATTAAAGGTTGTGCCTTCCATATATGCACACCAGTTAAACTTTCACCAGTTTTATTAAGAGCAGGAACGGTTTCATCGTAAACACCATTGCCTTCTACGTGGCAAAATACATCTAAATTATTTTCCAAACCAATTTGAAAATCTTCCGCACCATGAGATGGAGCAATATGAACAAAGCCTGTACCAGCATCAGTTGTTACATGAAACCCTTCAAGAACTGGTACTTCAAAATCATAGAATGGGTGTTTGCATTTTAAGTTTGCAAATTCTGTTCCCATTTTAGTTTCACCAGCTTGCATATTTGTAAGCTCTGTTATTTCCATGAAGTTTTCAGCTAAATCTTCAGCTATCCAGTATGTTTCGTCATTATTTTTTAAAGCTACATAGTTTACATTTTTACCATAAGCCACCGCCTTATTAGCTGGCATTGTCCATGGAGTTGTTGTCCATATAACAATAAATTCGTTTTCTCTGCCAATAATTGGGAATTTAACGTAAATGGCAGTGGAAGTTTTATCTTTATATTCAACTTCCGCTTCTGCAAGTGCTGTTTGTTCAACCGTAGACCACATAATGGATTTTGCACCTTTATATAAGTAGCCTTTATCCATTAATTTACCAAGTTCACGGACAATGCCTGCTTCATTATGGTAATTCATGGTTAAATATGGTTTATCCCAATCTCCGATTGCACCTAGGCGTTGCCAATCTTGAGATTGAACTCCTGTCCATTTAACCGCTTCCGCACGGCATCTATCACGGAGTTCTTTAACTGTGAAATCGTCTTTAGATTTCTTTTCCTTGCGGATATCTTGTTCAACTTTCCATTCAATCGGTAGCCCGTGGCAA
>JALTLI010000125.1 GCA_027005635.1 Alphaproteobacteria bacterium | reverse complement strand
GCTGATGCTAGCGGTCAAGCACAAAAAGGAATGAATGCGGTAAGGGAACTACCAGATAGCGCATTTAATGAACCATTTGATTGCTTTGTTGCAAAAAATATGGATGATTTTTATGCTGAAATATATATGCGTTATATGCAGTATTTTGCAGAATATACAGATGGAATTATAACTTCTCGGCAGTATCATGAATATGCAATTGAGCTTAATAATATTGCAGATTTACTTGCTAGCAGAATAATTACAAGAAAAACTCAATTTGATATTGAAATTAACCTTAGCAATGAAACTTTTAGAAGTATCTAAAAATTTTTATTCGATGTAACTACCCAGCTTTTACTGGGTAGTTTTTTATGTTAAAGTATGTAAAATTAATTACTATTATTAAGGAAATACTGAGTGTCTAAAACAAAACCAACACCTATTATTATGAGTATTCCATCTACAATGTTAGATGAAAAAACACGCGGATTAATTAAACGTATTCGCCCCGTTGGCTTTATTTTATTTAAAAGAAACTGTGAAAATGGTATTCAAATAAACGTATTAACAGATGAACTTAAAAAATTAACTTGCTTAGATAACCCGTTAATTTTAATAGATCAAGAAGGTGGCAAAGTAAATAGAATTGAGTGGGAAAAATATATAGCACCAGCACCAAAAAAACTTGGTGAAATATATGAAAAAGATAAAAAACTAGGCTTAAAATTAACAGAATTAAATGCTTTTTTATTAGCTGCTCAATTAGCCGAACATGGTATTAATGTAAATTGCCTGCCTCTTGCAGATGTTATTTTCCCGGAAACTGATGAAGTAATCGGAGACAGAGCATATTCAAATAACCCACAAACAGTAGCAGATTTATGTGGAGCAACAATAGCAGGCTTAGTAAGAGGCGGGGTTTGGCCAGTAATTAAACACGCCCCTGGTCATGGCAGAGCAACAGCAGATTCCCATAAAGAACTACCAATAGTTAAAGCAACAAAACAAGAATTAGCAGAAGTTGATTACGTGCCATTTAAAATGAATAGACGGTGTCCATTTATAATGAGCGCCCATATTTTATATACTAATTTAGCTAAACGCTGTTCAACCACATCTAGAAAAGTAATGGTTGATGTTATACGTCAAGAAATTGGCATGACAGGCATTATAATGAGCGATGATATTGGCATGCAGGCATTAAAAGGAAATGTAAGGGAAAGAGTATCTCAAGCTTTGCATGGTGGCTGTGATTTGGTTCTTCATTGTAATGGAAACATAGAAGAAATGCCTCATTTAGCAGGCTTACCACCAATTAGTGATGAGCTATTAGAAAAGTTAAATAATCTACCCCAACTAGGTAATGCCACTAATGAAGAAATGGATAGCGCATATACAGAATTAACAAAACACTTTAAGCAAAAATAATGAATGAAGTAAATGTATATCAACATATTAAAGATATCTTAGATTATCATTTTGATGATTTACCAGCGGATTTACATAAAGAAGGTAGTAACTTAATTAATGAAACTTTATCCAATAGCAAAAAACAATCTCAGCCAAATTATTTGCATGTAGCGGGTATTCCTTGCGCTGGTAAATCTACATTTATTAAAAATAATTTAACCTCTGGCGTTTTAGGTGAAGATTTTGTTTTAATTTCTTTTGATACAATAATGTTAAATCTTTCAGGTTATAAAAATGAACTAAAAAATATAGATACAGTAACAACTAAAAATCTTGCTGAATTATTCAAAAAATATGAAATGCCTGCCCGTATAATTGGTTATGAGTTACTTCAACAATCAGTTAATAATAAAACAAATATAGTTTTTGAAAATAGCGGTAGCTTTATGGGTAATTTATATTTAATGGAAGATTTAAAAAAATATGGCTATTTAACAATTTTTCATAGTATAGAATGCACAAAAGAAACAGCCTTAAAAAGGGTAAGTGCCAGAGAAATAGCAGAACAAAGGCACACCCCAAAACAAATGATAGAAGAACGCTTTAAATTTTATGAAGAGCTAAAAAGCAAATACCAACAACTAGCAGATAAAACTATTATTCATAATAATGCATTTAAATAATACATTGTCATATCGGAAGTTAGTTTTTTTGCGATTTTTAATCGCTTAGAAAAGCTACTTCCGTGATCTCATGAGATTTAATTCAGTATTTTTTAGCTAGAGATTAACTTGATCCCGAGATGACAATTTTATAAATGAGGTTGCCATAATTAGCGATGTGTCATACCAGAAGCTATATTTTATCAAAATCTATGATTTTGCTATAAAATAAGCTATCAGGTATCTCAAAGCTAAGAAGTGAGATACCTAATAACCAATTTTTATAGCAATTAATCTCAACACCACTAGTTATTTGGGTGTTTATTTTTTATCAACTAAATCCTTAACCTGTTTTTCTAGGGCAATAATATGCTCGTTTTGTTTTTCTATTTGTTTTTGTTGGGCTTTTACTGCTTCTATTAGCGGTGCAACAAGTGCTGAATAATTTACAGATTTACCATCTGAAGCAGTGCTAACAAGTTCTGGAAATACTTTTTCAACTTCTTGAGCAATTAAACCAACTTGTTTACCAGCAGGGAAGTTTTTATCCTTAAATTCATTAGTTCTGAAATCATAGTTTACCCCACGCATAGATAATATTTTTTCCAATGAATTATCTAATGTTTTTATGTTTTTCTTCCATTTTTTATCAGATGTTGTTTTGTATCCTGTTGCACCTACTTGACCATTTACATTAAGTGTATATGTTAAATCACTAAGATTACTTTTTGTACCTATACCAATTTTAGTATTAGTACCACCATAGCCAGTACCCAGAATTTTATTCCCAATATTTAAACCATTTGAAGTATTATTTGGTAAAGTTACAGCAGCACCAATATAAATATTACCTGTACCACCTTTTACATCTTTACCTGCTGCAAAACCTATAGCAGTATTAAATATACCGTTTATTGTTGCATTTAATGCGCTATCACCTATGGCTACGTTATATCCATAGGTAACATTTTTAAGCGCATCTGCACCTATCGCAATATTTGAATCAGCGTTACTTTTATATAATGCACTACTACCTATAGCAATATTATCATTACCTGTAGTGTTTTTATATAAAGATTGATACCCAGAAGCAATATTATAATTACCAGTAGTATTATTAAATAAAGATTGATACCCAGAAGCAATATTATTGCTTCCAGAAGTATTCCGATCAAGGGAACTTTTTCCAATAGCTATGTTACCAGAACCAAGAGTATTTCCAATTAAAGAGCTGGGTCCTATTGCTATATTAGAGTTACCACTAACATTTGTATATAAAGATCGATACCCAAAAGCAATATTACTACTACCAGTAGTATTATTAACTAAAGATTGGTACCCAGAAGCAATATTATTACTAGCAGTAGTATTATTATATAAAGATTGGAAACCAGAAGCAATATTACCGTTACCAGTAGTATTATTAAATAAAGGTTGATACCCAGAAGCAATATTATAATTACCAGTAGTGTTTTTATATAAAGATTGAAATCCAGTAGCAATATTATATTTACCAGTAGTATTATTAACTAAAGTTTGAACACCAATACCAATATTATTAACACCTGTAGCTTCTTTTAAACTAGACTTTCCAATACCAATATTATAATTACCAGTAGCAGTAGCACCAGCATCTAAGCCAAAAAATATACTGTCACCTACAGTCTTACCATCAGTCAAATCATTAACAGAAACAGAAATACTGCCACATAAATCTGTATCTGGGTTATATATTTCTGAAGATTTACCACAATTTTTTACTTTGTTTACTATTGTAGTATTTGAAACTATACCTTTAGTATTTGTTGATATTGACGCAGAATTTACACCCTGTACAGTTTTTACTAAACTTAGCTCATTGCTTAATGAATTTACAGATTTTACCCGTGCCTGATCATTTACAACGCTAACATCTAGGCTATAACTTGTGCCTGAATATGTTA
>JALTLI010000124.1 GCA_027005635.1 Alphaproteobacteria bacterium | reverse complement strand
TTTTGGCTTTTTCTCAAGGTTTTGGCTTGGCAACAAGTATGGAAGGTGCAACTGTTACAGTTGGCGGAGAAACATTACAAGTAGTTATTGATGCTGGCTTAATGTTTCGTTTACAAAGTGCTTTAACCCTTATGACTGGTACTGTATTTTTAATGTGGCTTGGTGAACAAATTAATTCTCGTGGAATTGGTAATGGTATTTCCATACTTATATTTTCAGGTATTGTTGCTGAGCTTCCTAGTGCATTATTTCAAACATTTGAAATGGCAAGAACTGGTAGTATGAGCAACTTTTTACTAATTGGTATTGCTATTATGGTATTTGTTGTGATTGCATTTATTACTTACATGGAAACAGCTCAGCGTAAAGTTTTAGTCCAGTATCCTAAGCGTCAAATGGCTGGTGGACAAGCTGGTGGTGAAGCTTCACATATGCCACTAAAAATTAACATGGCTGGAGTTATTCCTCCAATTTTTGCAAGTTCTTTACTTTTAGTTCCTGCTTCTATTGCTAGTTTTTCTCCTAATGCTGAATGGGCTCAGATGGTTGGTGCTTTATTTGCTCCGGGTAAGCCTATGTACACTGGTTTATATGTAGCTTTAATTGTATTTTTCTGTTTTTTCTATACGGCTTTACAATTTAACCCTGATGAAACTGCTGATAATTTAAAAAGTAATGGTGGGTTTATTCCAGGTGTTCGCCCAGGTAAAAGTACTTCTAATTATTTTGATTATGTTATGACAAGGCTTACTGTGGTTGGTGCTGCTTATATCTCACTTGTTTGTATTTTGCCAGAAATTATAAACTCTCAGTTTAGTGTACCGTTTTACTTTGGTGGTACAAGTTTACTTATTGTTGTTAGTGTTACTATGGATTTAGTTACTCGTATCCAAACACACTTAATTGCTCAAAAATATGAAAGCTTACTTAAGAAAACTCAATTTAAACGCAAGAAAAGAAGATAACAGCTATGCGTATTGTATTACTAGGAGCTCCGGGGGCAGGAAAGGGAACACAAGCCCATATTTTGCAACAAGAGCTTAACATACCAACTTTATCTACTGGCGACATTTTCCGCAAGGCTATAGCCGATAAAACTGAAGTTGGATTGGCTGCTAAGGATTATATGGATGATGGTAATTTAGTGCCAGATGAAATAGTTGTAAGTGTTGTTTGTGAACGTATCTCACAAGATGATTGTAAAAATGGCTTTATTTTAGATGGGTTTCCTCGAACAGTAAAACAGGCAGAGGAACTTAATAAAATGATGTCTGCTGATAATATTAAATTGGATTATATTATCAATATAGATGTTAACGATGAAGAAATTATTCGTAGGCAAGGCGGGCGGTTAATGGCAGTTAAATCTGGTAAAATTTACCATAAAAACTTTAACCCGCCAAAAGTAGCAGGTAAATGTGATGTAACTGGTGAAGATTTAATTCAGCGAGAGGATGATAAAGAAGATGTTGTTCGTCATCGTTTGAATGTTTACCATGAGCAAACAAAGCCTGTGGAAGATTATTATAAAAGCCATGGTAATTTTTTAAATATAAATGGCATACAGGATGTAAATAAAGTAACCCAAGATATACTTGCTGGGTTAAAGCAACTTTAAATATAAAAAGAAGGAATTAGAATTTGGCTAAAAGTGATATGATTGAATTGGAGGGGACTGTTGTAGAAATACTAGCAAATACAACATTCAGGGTTAAACTTGAAAATGGTCATGAAATATTGGCTCATATTTCTGGTAAAATGCGTCAGTTTAATATTAGAATTTTAGCAGGAGACGAAGTTACTGTTGAAATGACACCATACGATTTAAGTAAAGGTCGTATTACATACCGTAAAAAATAAAGCTATGTAAACATCATATTTAGGCAAAAATTTAAATTTGATTAACTTTCGCGGGACGCACGTACTAATTGTACGCTTACGTTTCCACGATTTAAACAAAATCAAATTTTTATTCTAAATATACTATTTACATAGCTTTATTTAAGAAATAATTAACCTTTAAGGTTTTTTTTATAGAAATAATGTTGACAGTTATTGAATTGTTAACTATACAAGTAAATACAGAGAGTAAGAAGGAATAAATACAATGAGAATGAAGGCATCAATTCGCGCCCAAAAGAACCGAAGCAAAACTTGTAAAGTTGTGCGTCGTCAAGGTCGCTTATACATAATTGACCCAATGAACCCTAGAAATAAGGTTAGAGTTGGTTACAAAAAACGTAAAAAAGCTTAAATAATTCCCATATTGGCTAAATTTTATATTGTTTGTTGTTTATGCAGTAAGTGTATATTACACGTCTTACAATTAAAAAATCATCTAATATGAAAATTATTACTTCATGATTTGCAAAGTTGCACATCATGCCAGCGGAGGCTGGTATACACGATAAACAGTGTAAAGAACTCAAAATAAATAAAAACTACGTAGATATTGGTTAAAAAAGTATTCAAAAATAAACTTTTTAACTGGTGGAGTAAGTTAAAACTTGACACTTTAGCAAAATTTGCTATGTTTCGAATTACTTACGTACGTAAAAGTAGGCAAGTGGTGAAATGTAGTAATATCTCCATATCATCAGTTTATAAGTAAAACCCAGTTTATGGGAAAACGGAGAAAATAGAAATATGGCACGTATATCAGGTGTTAACATCCCTACGGATAAAAAAATATGGGTTTCATTAACTTATATTTTTGGTATTGGTAAAAAGGTATCATACGATATTTTAGCAAAAACTAAAATTGATTCAGAAGCACGCACAAAAGATCTTTCAGAAGAAGAAGTTTCAAAAATACGTAAATGTATTGATGCTGATTATACTGTTGAAGGAGATCTTCGTCGTGAACGTTCACTTAATATTAAACGCCTAATGGATTTAGGTTGTTACAGAGGCTTACGTCATCGTAAAGGTCTTCCTGTACGTGGACAAAGTACTCATACAAACGCTCGCACACACAAAGGTCGTCGTGCTGGTGTTGTTAAACGTAAATAGTAAAGGCGGGAATTAAAAATTATGGCTAACAATACAAAAGCTCGCGTACGTAAAAAAGAACGCAAAAATATAACAAGTGGCATAGCACACATTATGTCTACTTTTAACAATACAATCGTTACAATCACAGATGCACAGGGAAATGCTATTTCTTGGGCCTCTTCTGGTGAACAAGGTTTTAAAGGTTCTCGTAAGGCTACACCTTACGCTTCTCAGCTTGCTGCTGAAGTTGCTGGTAAAAAAGCCCAAGAGCATGGTATGAAAGTACTTGAAGTTAACATTAAAGGTCCAGGGTCTGGCCGTGAATCTGCATTGCGTGCATTGCAATCAATTGGTTTTGAAGTTACTGCAATTCGTGATGTTACTCCTATACCTCACAATGGTTGCCGTCCACCTAAACAACGCCGTGTTTAATTTAGACTAAGGCTAATGTAAAAAAACCGTTTATTATATAAGGAATAGAAAATATGCAAATACAAGCTAACTGGAAAGAACTTATCAAACCAACAAAGGTTGATATTAAACCTGGTAAAGATGTTCAAAAACATTCTATTTTCACAATTGAACCACTTGAAACAGGCTTTGGTATGACTATTGGTAACTCTTTACGCCGTATCTTGCTTTCAAGCTTGCAAGGTTCTGCTGTTACTAGTATTAAAATTGAAGGTGTTCTACATGAATTTTCTTCAATCCCTGGTGTTATGGAAGATGTTACAGACATTATCCTTAACCTTAAAACTATGGCTGTTCGTTCTCACTCAGAAGGTGAAAAGAAAGTAACTTTGCGTTACAAAGGTGCTGGTGAAGTTACAGCATCAGATATTGAATCTACTCATGATGTTGAATTTATTGATCCTGATCATCACATTGCAACACTAAATGAAACAGCTGATTTAGTTATGGAACTAACAATTGGTACTGGTAAAGGTTATGTTCCTGCTGCCCAACAAGTTACAGCAACAGAAGAAGATGAAACAGTAGAAATTGGTACTATTGCCCTAGATGCTATTTACTCTCCTGTACGTAGAGTATCATTTAAAGTTGAAGATGCTCGTGTTGGTCAAGTAACTGATTACGATAAACTAATTCTTGAAGTTGAAACAAATGGTGTTGTTTCTCCTGAAGATGCGCTTGCATACTCTGCACGTATTTTACAGGATCAACTAACATTATTCATTAACTTTGATGAAATCATTGAAGAGCCAGAAGAAACTGAAGCTAAAATTGAAATCAATCCTAATTTATTGATGAAAGTTGATGAGCTTGAGCTTTCTGTACGTAGTGCAAACTGCCTGAAAAATGATAACATTGTTTACATTGGTGATTTAGTACAAAAAAGTGAAGGTGCAATGTTACGCACACCAAACTTTGGTCGTAAATCATTAAATGAAATTAAAGAAGTGTTGGTAACAATGGGCTTAGGTTTAGGAATGAACCTAGAAAATTGGCCACCAGAAAACATTGAAGAGCTTGCTAAAAGCTTAGAACCACAACACTAAGAATAGAATAGAAAGTTAAGAATTATGAGACACGGAATGTCAGGCAGAAAACTTGGTCGCACAAGTAGTCATAGAAAAGCTTTATTTGCAAACCTTGCAACTGAACTTTTACGCCATGAGCAAATTACAACAACTTTACCAAAAGCGAAAGATCTTCGTGGAGTGGTAGATAAACTAATTACTAAAGCTTGCAGAGGGCTTGGTACAGACGGTGAATTAGCTGCACGCAGACAAATTTTACGTACAGTAAATGATGAAACTGTAGTTAAGAAACTTTTTGATGAGCTTGCTCCTAAGTTTCAAAAACGCCCAGGTGGTTACACTCGCGTACTTAAAGCGGGTTTCCGTAAAGGTGATGCTGCTGCAATGGCTGTAATTGAACTTACAGAAAAAAGCACAGAAACTACTACTGATGCTAAACCTGCTAAAAAGGCAAAAGCTAAAAAAGAAACAGCTCCTAAAGTAGAAGCTAAAGCTGAGAAAAAAGATGCTCCTAAAAAATCATCTACTAAAGCAAAAACAGCTAAAAAAGAAACTAAAACTGAAAAATAACTTTTAGTCTTAGTTCTTTAACCAATAAAAAAAGCCCTGCGATGCAGGGCTTTTTTACTTTGTTATTACTCATACCTTGTAACCGAATTAAATAATCACTATAATATAGATATATGATGAATTATTGACCCAGCGTTGGGCTTACCTTTTTTACTTACATCCCATAATGGGATGTATTGATATATAATTAGCTAGTGGATTCTCCACTGGCTTTAATAAACTTAAACCTATGAGAGCTCAGGCAGTAATGTCTGAGCAAAAAAATATGAAAAACTCTTTGAAAAACAATGCCGCCCGTAATGATGCTATTGAGTCTGCATTGGATGCAGATTACATGTCTAATAACGACATGAAACTCCTCCTTGAGGAGGTAAAGGCAGAGGAGCGCTATGCAGCGCTACCTAGCCCATTACGGGTGAAAACCACCCGCTACGTGTCAGCCGAAGGGCTGGCACAACTTGCCGAGAAAGGCGTTACAGCCTTTCACGAGGCAGTTGAGAGGAATGTACTTCCTCATAATTTCGTCCGGACAGAAATGTCCGGATCAGTGGGGTCGGTAGGCCCGCATGGGCGTCAGCTTCCTTTCGAGGAGGCTGACTCTGAAATTGAGTCACACGCCCGCATGGGTGGGTGGCTCAAGGCAGCATCCGGGTTTCCTGCCTTGAGAAAGGTAATTGAAAGGACTCAGAGCTGGAGGGGAGTAAACAGTCTTCGGACTCTGATAGACCTTTGGGAGCTTCAATCGAAGTTCCCGAGCCCTGGCGGCCTTGAAAGGAGATTGTGGGCGGTTAAACGCCGTGCACAATCAATCTTTTCTGCTTATGAAGGCTCTGTTGAGCCTTCATGGGCTGGTATAGCTATTGGACTGCTGGCAAATGCTAGCACAGGAAAGGCGGCTATTATAGCCGTCGCTTACACGTTAGGTGGCAGACATGCCATCAATAATACCAACGGTAGTATTTTTGAACAGGACTACCGTATAAGCCATCGAACTGCCAGGGACTGGCTTGCTGAGCTCCACACTTATAGTGTGGAGGAGGAAGAGCCTTCTGAAGGTGCAGTAATGCGCCAGAAGGAGCCAAAACTGGTTGAAGGTGGTATTGAGGTATATGCTGTGGCACAGCAGGGTGAATACCACCAATGGTCACTAGGTTGTAAATACCTAGTGAGGTCTTCCTCTGGGAAGGCTTATTACACCAAGGACTGGTGTTATTCACCAGTTGAGGCCATGGAGAAGGCCTGTAAGCATTGGGACAATGCTGCTAAAGCAGCATAAAATTTTTTAACGATATAGGAAAAAGTGAGGCTAATAACCTCACTTTTTTTGTTTTTAATTAAGAATAATTACTTTTTCTTAGTAGGTTTTTCATCCTTACGATCATGTAACACATGGTCAACTAGGCCATATTTTTTGGCTTCGTCAGCTGTTAGGAAGTTATCCCTATCAGTATCCTTAGCTACTTCGGCAACTTTTTTGCCTGTGTGACCTGCCATTATTGTGTTTAAACGCTTTTTCAAATCTAGGATTTCTTGGGCATGGATTTCAATATCAGATGCTTGACCTTGGAACCCACCTAATGGTTGGTGTATCATAACCCTAGCATTTGGTAGGGCGTAACGCTTACCTTTTGTACCAGCAGTTAAAAGCATTGCACCCATACTTGCAGCCTGACCAATACAAATTGTTGCTACATCTGGTTTAATATATTGCATAGTATCGTAAATTGCCATACCTGCTGTAACTACTCCACCAGGGGAATTTATGTAAATAGAAATATCAGCATCTGGGTTTTCAGATTCAAGGAATAAAAGTTGAGCAACAATTAAGTTAGCCATATTATCTTCAACTTGACCTGTTAAAAAGATAATTCTTTCCTTTAAAAGCCTTGAAAAAATATCGTATGAACGCTCCCCTCTAGATGATTGTTCTACTACCATTGGCACTAGAGCGTTTATTATATCTTGTGGCATGTTGTTCATTTTTTTATCCTTTTTTTAATTTTCAAGCAATTTATATAGCTAACAGATCACGGATAGCTATTTTTTCTTACCAATCATAGATTGGAGAAAAAACGCTTCCGAGATGACAATATTTTATCCATAGATAGAATTAAATATTACTGCCAGTTTTCCATAATTTCTGATGCAGGTACTTCTTTTTCAGTAACTTTATTATTTTCAATAATCCAGTTAACAACTTTTTTCTCAAATAGAGGGCCAAAAACTTGATTACGCATTTCAGGTGCCATTAAACGTTGTTTAATTTCATCTGCTTGAGCACCGTATTGTGCTGCTACTCTATCAATTTCTTCACGCATTTCTTCTGGTGTTATATCAATTTTTTCTTGTTTAGCAATTTCAGTAATTAGTAAGCCAAGTTCAACTCTTCTAACTGCAAGTTCTTTGTATTCAGCTTTAACTTCATCTTCATTTTTACCAAGCTCTTTAATTGATAAACCTTGTTGTTTAAGATTTTCTTCTTGGGCTTGCCAAATAGAAGCAAATTCAGCATCTACCATACCTTGAGGAACATCAAATTTGTTTGCTTTTGTTAGTTGATCAAACATTTCTTTTTTAAGTTCTTGGTATGTTGATTCTTTGATATCGTTATCTATTTGTTCTGCAATACGTTGTTTTAGTTCTTCCATATTTTTTGCACCAAAACCTTCAGCAAATTTATCATCAAGTTTAGTTTCTTCTGGTGCATGAACATCTTTAATAGTAACTTCAAACTTAGTTTCTTTACCTGCAAGTTCTGGGCTATGATATTCCTTAGGGAAAGTAATATTAAATGATTTTTCATCACCTTTATTTAAACCGATAAGCTCTTCTTCAAAACCAGGGATTAAAGCACCAGAGCCAATAACTAGTTCATGGTTTTTCATTGTTGTACCAGGAAATGGTTCTTTATCTTTTCCTAGGTAGCCGATTGTATCAATGATAGCTTTATCACCTTTAGCAATTTTACCATCTTTGGCAGAATATGATGCTTTTGAGCTTTTTAAACGTTCAAGTACTTCATTAATAGCTTTATCATCTGCTTTTGATACTTTGCGTGTAAGTTTAAGTTCTGTGTATTTTTTAGGTTTAATTTCAGGCATAATTTCAAAGTGAGCGCTAAAATCGTAATCCTTACCTTGTTCCATTAAGCCGTTACGGTGAACATGTGGTTGGGTAGCTGGTGCAAGTTTATTTTCTTGGATAGCTTTATCTAGTGAAGAATTAATAACATGGTTTGTAACTTCTTCTTGTACTTGTGCTTCATAACGTTGCTTAACAACTTTTAAAGGTACATGACCATCACGAAAACCTTGAACTTTAGCTGTTTTTGCAAGTTCTTCATAGCGTTGTTCGAAGAATGTGTCAATATCTGATGCTGGAACAGTAATGTTAATGTTACGTTCTAAGCCTTGTTTGTTTTCAATTTTTACGTCCATGGTATTTCCTGTTTTTATATATAATTTGTTTAATTTATGCTTACTTATAACATTACTAACTATTTATTTGAATTAAAAAATTGTTTTATGCTTACTTTATTTGCAAATTTTTGTAAATAGCGTATATATAGGTATGTTTAACATATTAAAGAGATTATATTATGACAGTAAGAGTACGTTTTGCACCAAGCCCAACAGGTAAACTTCATGTAGGAAATATCCGAACTACATTGGCGAATGTTTTATTTGCAAAAAAAAATAAAGGAACATTTGTATTGCGTATGGAAGATACAGATACCGAAAGAGAAGTGCAAAATGCAGAGCAAGCCATGTTTAGAGATTTGGACTGGTTAGATTTAACCCCAGATGAAAGCCCAGAAAAAGGTGGTAAATACGCTCCATATAGAATGAGCGAACGCGCAGAACGTGGTGACTACAAAAAAGTAGTTGAACATTTAATGGAAATTGGTAGAGCTTACGAATGTTTTGTAACCAAAGATGAACTTGCTTTAATGCGTAAAATACAACGTGCTGCTGGTAAGCCACCTGCTTATGATGGTAGACATCGTAATTTAACAGAAGAACAAAAACAAAAATTTATGGCAGAAGGCAAAAAACCTGTTATTCGCTTTAAATTTAACGATGATGAACAAGCTAATTTTAAAGATTTAGTAAGAGGTGATGTATCCTTTGAAGTTAAAAATCTAGGTGGAGACCCTGTTATTGTACGTGATAACGGTGTTCCATTATTTACTTTAGCTGGTGTTGTTGATGATATTAATCAAAAAATAACCCATGCAATTCGTGGCGAGGATCATGTTACTAACACTGCTGTTCAGGTACAAATTTTTGAAGCGTTAAAAGCAGAAGTTCCTACTTTTGCTCATATGCCAATGCTAACTGATATTGATGGAACTAAGCTTTCTAAACGTTTAGATGGTTTATCTATCAAGGAACTCCGTGAAGGTGGTTATTTGCCTAAAGCTATTAATAGTTATTTGGCATCACTTGGATTTAGTACAGGTGTGCATATTGGTAGCGTTGAGGAAATTGCTCAGCAGTTTGAACTTGATAAAATGGGAAGAGCGCCTGTCCGTTTTGATATTGAACAATTAAAACGTGCAAATGCAATTATTCTCCATGATATGGAATATAAAGATGTTAAGCCTTTTATTGATGGCTTTATTCCTGAAAATAATTTATCAACTGAAAAGCTTGAAATATTTTGGAAATCTATACGAGAAAATATTGAGTTATTAACAGATATTAAAGAACATTTTGATATTTGCTTTGGTGTTTTTAATGGTGAGTTACTTAATGAAGATGATGTATCATACATTGAACAGGCTGTAGAAACACTGCCTCATGAGCCATACACAAATGATACATGGCAAAAATGGATGAGTGAATTAAAACAAGTAAGCGGCAGAAAAGGTAAATCCCTGTTTATGCCACTACGTGTTGCCTTAACTGGGCAACAGCACGGGCCAGAGCTTGCAAACTTACTACCTGTTATGGGTGAAGAAGTTGCACGTAACCGTTTAGAAAGTGCTTTAAAGAAATAGTTTAGTGTGGTTAATAAAAAATTAACCATCATGCTGACGAATGATTAGCAAATGGATAAAAACCCTGTAACAGATGAATGTATAGCATAACTTGGAAGAAAATATGAAAACAGTAAAATTATTTAATACGCTAACTCGTAAACAAGAAAATTTCAGACCAATTGAAGCAGGTAAAGTTGGTATTTATACCTGTGGCCCTACGGTTTATAGTTATGCTCATATTGGTAACATGCGAGCTTATATTTTTGCGGATATTTTAAGCCGTATGTTTACCAAAGCCGGTTTTAAAGTTAATCATATTATGAATATTACCGATGTTGGGCATTTAGTAAGTGATGGAGACGATGGCGCTGATAAAATGGAAGTTGCTAAACAACGTGAAGGTATTAATGCATGGAAAGTAGCTGAAAAATATACAAAAGAATTTTTTAAAGATTGTGAAGAATTGCACATTAAAAAACCAACTACAGTATGTAAAGCAACAGATCATATAGACCAACAAATTAACATGATAAAACGCCTAGAAGAAAAAGGTTTTACTTATACTACATCTGATGGAGTTTATTTTGATACTGAAAAATTTCCTGAATATGGTGAAATGGCAAGGCTGGATATTGAAGGGCTAGAACAAGGTAAACGTGTTGATTTAGGTGAAAAACATAATAAAACTGATTTTGCGTTATGGAAGTTTTCTCCAAAAGATGAAAAGCGTGATATGGAATGGGAAGCACCTTGGGGTGAAGGTAGAAAAGGTTTTCCGGGGTGGCATATTGAATGTTCTGCTATGTCTTATGAATATTTAGGTAAGCATTTTGATGTTCATACGGGTGGGATAGATCATATCCCTGTTCATCATACTAATGAGATTGCCCAAAGTGAATGTTGTCATGATACTTCACCAGTTGTAAATTATTGGTTACATAGTAATTTTTTAAATATGGGTGATGCTGGTAAAATGAGTAAATCTAAAGGTGATGTATTTACTGTTAGTGTACTAGAAAAACAAGGTATCGCACCGCTTTCATACAGGTATTTATGTTTAACTGCCCATTATAGAAGTGAAATACAATTTTCTGATGAAGCAATTCATGGGGCAGATAAAGCTTTGCGTAGGTTGGCATCTCAAGTTGAAAGATTAAGCACTATAACACCAGAAGAAAATTTATCTGATACAGCAAAAGCATACGAAACTGATTTTATTAAATTTATAACAACAGATTTAAATACAGCAGCTGGCTTAGCTGTAATGTGGAAAATGTTAGCTGCTGGTAATATTAGTAAAGCTGAAAAATTATCACTACTTAAAAGTTTTGATGATATTTTAGCCTTTGATATAATGAATTTACCTGCATATTTTGCTAAAAGAGCAAATAATAATATATCTGAAGATTTTAAAAATAAAGTTGAAGCCCTAATTACTGATAGAAAAACAGCAAGAGAAGAAAAAGATTACGCAAAATCTGATGCTATCCGTGACAAATTAGTATCATTAGGTGTTGTAATAGAAGATAGCTCTGAAGGTACTACTTGGCGTTTAAAATAAAGCTGATTGTTGGATGGTTTCTATAAATATCTTTTAATATTGCTTGTTTTGTAACTGGTTTTTCTTTATTGTTAAGGTTGCTATATAAAAAATAAAAAGAAATATAATGTTAAGCGATTATTGCAATATATCTTTTACTGGTAGCGAGAATTTACTCGCTGTAATTTCTGCACTGTTTTTCATGGGTTTGATGGGCGGTTTTTTTCATTGTAGCTTTATGTGCGGGCCTTTTGTTGCTAGTCAGGTTAGTAATAATTTATCAAATAATAGCAATAAATCTTTTAATGAGTTTAGCAGAATAAAAGGTGCATTATTATTACCGTACCACCTAGGACGTATAACAACTTATGTATTATTAGGTGCTTTAATTGCTTCTATTGCCGGTGGGTTTCAACTGGTTTGGCAGGGGGTAACAAGTTGGTTGTTATTAATTGCTGGCACTTTAATAATACTTTCTGTTATGCCTAAAAACAAAAAAATAATCCCTGTTAAGTTTACAAAAATTACTAGTTATATTTCAAAGCTATCTTTACCATTAATGCAAAATTCTACTGGTAAAAATGGTTACTTTTTAGGCGTTCTTTTAGGTTTTTTGCCTTGCGGAATGCTTTATGCTGCATTTAGTGCAGCTGCAAGTACTGCTAACCCTGTTTATGGTGGTGTTGCTATGCTTGCTTTTGCTGTTGGTACTATACCGGCCTTGTTTGCTACGGGGTTATTTAGTACTATGGCAATAAATAGTTTTAAAGGTAAAACTCAAATTATCACAAAAGGAGCAACTGCTCTTTCTGGGGTATGGTTATGTGCAATTGCACTTAACAAAATTTTTTAAAGAAGGAAAATAAAATGGCTACTCTACAATATAATGATACGCCAACAAGATTATTTATGATATCTGCAATGTTTTGGGGTATTATTGGTTTTCTTGTTGGTCTTGTTATTGCTACACAACTAGTATTCCCTGAGCTTAATTTAGGTTTAGAATATACAACATTTGGGCGTTTGCGTCCTGTTCATACATCTGCAGTTATATTTGCATTTGGTGGTTCGGTACTTTTAGGTACATCATTCCACGTTGTTCAACGAACTTGTAGAGCAGTTTTATTTGGTGGTAAGTTTTTACCATTATTTATATTTTGGGGTTACCAAATATTTATTTTACTTGCAGCTTCTGGTTACGTTATGGGTATTACCCAAGGTAGAGAATACGCAGAGCCAGAATGGTACACAGATATATGGCTAACAATTATTTGGGTTGCTTATTTAGTTGTATTTTTAGGTACGCTAATAAAACGTAAGGAAAAACACATTTATGTAGCAAACTGGTTTTATTTGGCCTTTATTGTAACAATTGCAATGCTCCACATTGTAAATAATTTAGCTGTACCTGTAGAAGTTGTTGGAACTAAAAGCTATTCAATGTTTTCTGGGGTGCAAGATGCTTTAATTCAATGGTGGTATGGTCATAATGCGGTTGGGTTTTTCTTAACAGCTGGCTTTTTGGCTATTATGTATTACTTTGTGCCTAAGCAGGCTAATCGTCCTGTTTATTCTTATAGATTATCAATTGTTCATTTTTGGGCAGTTATATTTTTATACATTTGGGCTGGTCCTCATCACTTACATTACACAGCATTACCAGATTGGAGCCAAACAGTAGGAATGGTATTTTCAATTATGTTATGGATGCCAAGTTGGGGTGGTATGATTAACGGTATCATGACTTTATCTGGTGCATGGGATAAATTACGCACCGATCCAATTATGCGCTTTTTAATTATTTCTATTTCATTTTACGGAATGGCAACATTTGAAGGGCCATTAATGGCAATAAAAAGTGTAAATGCTTTAAGCCACTACACAGATTGGACAATTGGACACGTTCATGCGGGCGCACTAGGTTGGGTTGCATGTGTAAGTTTTGGTGCTATGTATTACTTATTCCCTGTTTTGTGGAAACGTACAAGGTTATATTCTATTCGTTTAGTAAACGTACACTTTTGGTTTGCAACGGTTGGTATAGTTTTTTACATAACTTCCATGTGGATATCTGGTATTATGCAAGGTTTAATGTGGCGTGCATATAATGAATACGGTTTCTTAACATACTCATTTGCTGAAACAGTGGAGCAAATGCATCCATATTATGCAATTCGTGCATTTGGTGGTTTGTTGTTTTTAATTGGGGCTTTAATTATGGCTTATAACCTATACCGTACAGTTAAAGGTGATATAAGAGAAGAAATACCAATGGGTGAAAAAGCAACTAAACAATTAAAAAAAGCATAGGAAGGATAAAATAATGTTTCAAAAATTACATGAAAAAGCAGAAAAAAATTCCATTATTTTATTGGTGTTTATTTTAATTACTGTTTCCATTGGAGGAATAGTGGAAATTGTACCGTTATTCTACATAGAAAGTACAATTGAAAAAGTAGAAGGCATGCGCCCGTATACTCCACTAGAACAATTAGGTCGTAATATTTTTGTTCGTGAAGGTTGTTACTTGTGTCATAGCCAAATGATACGCCCATTCCGTGATGAACAAGAACGTTATGGTCATTATTCATTAGCTGCAGAAAGTATGTATGATCACCCATTTCAGTGGGGATCAAAACGAACAGGGCCAGATTTAGCAAGAGTTGGTGGACGTTACTCTAATAAATGGCATGTTGCGCATTTAACTGATCCACGTCAAGTAGTGCCAGAATCTGTTATGCCTGCTTACCCATTTTTAGCTAAAAATAAACTTAAATATGATGATGTTGCTGCTCATTTAAAAGCATTAAAAATGGTTGGTGTACCATACACAGATGAGCAAATTAAAAATGCAGTACAAGATGTAGAAGCTCAAGTTGATGTAGATAACGAAGACTTACAGGCAAGTTATCCAAAAGCAGTTCTTGGTAACTTTGATGGCAATGATT
>JALTLI010000123.1 GCA_027005635.1 Alphaproteobacteria bacterium | reverse complement strand
CCAAACCAAGCACAGCGATAGTTTTTCCTTCAATAATACCACCCATTGATTGAATAACTTTTTTCGCCATGTGTTCTTTAATATTTTGGTTGGCAGTAATAACTGTTTCTACAAGAGTTGTTGGTGTACCTGCATTTCTTGCTATTTTAGCTAGTGCATGGGTATCCTTTGGAAAACATGAACCACCGTAACCTGGGCCAGATTGTAGGAATTTTTCACCAATACGAGTATCTAAGCCCATACCTTTTGAAACCATATTAACATCTGCACCAACTTGTTCACATAGTAGAGCTATTTCGTTAATAAAAGTGATTTTTGTTGCTAAAAATGCGTTTGCTGAATACTTAATAAGCTCAGAGGTTTCACGGTTTGTTATTAGTAATGGAACACCTTTAGTTGTCCATGGTTTGTATAAATCTTCAAGCATTTGTTTTGCTTTTTCACCTTCAACACCAGCAATAATTCTATCTGAGTTCATGGAATCTTCTATTGCAGCACCTTCACGTAAAAATTCAGGGTTACTAGCAACATCAAAATTAGCATTTGGGTTAACAGAGCGGATTTTATTTTCCACCAAAGTACCTGTTCCAACAGGAACAGTAGATTTATTAATAACTAAAGTATAATTATTTAAATACTTAGCAATTTCAGCGCTTGCAGTTAGTACATATTGTAAGTCAGCACTATCATCTTCTCCTTGTGGAGTCCCTACTGCAATAAATACACAATCAGAGCTTGGTACAGAGGTTGATAAATCAGTTGAAAAATGTAAACGACCAGCATCTATATTATTTTTTACCATTTCTTGCAAACCTGGTTCGTAAATAGGAATTATATTTTCTTCTTCTAGTTTACGGATTTTTTCAGCATCTATATCTATACAAGTAACGTTAAAACCTCTTTCAGCAAAGCATGTTCCACTTACTAAGCCTACGTATCCTGTACCGATTACTGTTATATTTAAAGTCATTATTTTTTCCTTATGCTGTTTTTACTAATTTTGGGGTAAGTTGCATATCTTTTATGTAACTTGTTAATCTTGGACCTATGTATGGGTCTTTTAATGCAAAAAATAGGTTTGCTTTTTGAAATCCAACTTTATCACCACAATCAAAACGTTCACCTTTAAGTTTAAACCCCCTAAATACTTGTTCTTTACAAAGGCTAACCATTGCATCAGTTAGTTGGATTTCACCACCTGCACCAATATTTTTTTCTGCTAGAAAATCAAATATACGTGGTGTTAAAATGTAACGACCGATAATTCCACAGGTAGAAGGAGCGTCTTCTGATTCTGGTTTTTCAACAAAACTATTTATATTAACTTCACCATTAGCATTAAATTTATTATCACCAATATCTAGTATACCATAGTTATGTGTACGATCTAAAGGCACTTCTTCATACATAACAGCTGGCTTACCTTGTTCTTCGTATGAAGATACCATATCTTTTAATGTTGTTGAATGAATAATATCATCTGGTAAAAGTACAGCGAATGGTTCGTCTCCGATAACACTTCTTGCGCACCATATAGCATGACCTAAACCTAAAGGCTCACCCTGTCTTATATAAGAAATACGGGTATGCTCAGGGATAATATGTAGCACACTTTCTAGTTCTGCATCTTTACCTTTTTTGCGCAAAATATCTGCAAGTTCATAAGGTTTGTCAAAATGATTTTCAATTGCACTTTTCCCTCTGCCTGTAATAAATATGAATTCTTCAATTCCAGCTTCAAGCGCTTCTTCAACTGCGTATTGAATTAAAGGTTTATCAACTACTGTAAGCATTTCCTTGGGCATGGCTTTTGTTGCTGGTAAAAACCGTGTACCTAAACCAGCTACAGGTAAAATTGCTTTACGTACTTTTTTATATTTAGCCATTTAGTATAAATTCCTTTAATTAAATATATTAATTGTCTATATAGTAACTAAAATTAAAATTACAAATTAATTTTTAATTTTAATTACATTATTCTTGGTTAACTCAGAATAAGGACTAGTTTTTGATGGGCTATATTCTACTACAATATCCTTTAACTGTTTAACTGCGCCAAAGCTTTCATGTTTTTGACATAACGTATACAGCTTTTCCATCTTTTTGACTAATTTGTCAAGTTTTAGTTTTGTTGATTTAACTAAAAATATTTTATCGCCCTCGGTTTGGTTCATATCTTCACCATCATACCATAGCTCTTCATATAGTTTTTCTCCTGGGCGTAAACCTATTTCTTTGATTGGGATATCTATATGAGGTTCCAATCCTGAAAGTTTAATCATTTCTTCTGCCATTGAATAAATTTTAATAGGTTTACCCATGTCTAGCATAAATATTTCACTTCCTTTGCCCATTGCCCCTGCTTGTAAGGTTAGTTGAGCAGCTTCTGGAATTGTCATAAAGTATCTTGTTGCATCTTTATGCGTAACTGTTACTGCTGTTCTTTCCTTGATTTGCTTAGTAAATAGCGGAATAACAGACCCAGTTGAACCCAAAACATTACCAAAACGAACAGTTATAAATTTGGTTTTATCTGTGGGCAGGTTTTGGCAGTACATTTCTGCAGCACGTTTTGTTGCCCCCATTACATTTGTAGGGTTTACAGCTTTATCTGTTGAAATAATAACCATTCTTCCAACGTTATGTTTACGGGCTAAATCTGCTACTATTTTAGTACCAAACAGGTTGTTGCATATTCCTGAAATTGGGTTACATTCCACCATTGGTACATGTTTATAGGCAGCTGCATGAAATATAATATCTACAGGAAAGCATTTTAATAAATTATCTAGGGTTGATTTATCTTGTACATCCGCCATTAAACTTTGGATTTTTAGATCTGGATATTTATTACGTAATTCCATATCTATTTTATATAAAGCTAGTTCTGAGTTTTCTAGAATATATAAATTTTTAGGGTTTCTTTTTGCTATTTGTCTGCACATTTCAGAGCCAATTGAACCGCCAGCACCGGTTACTAAAACTTTTTTACCTGCTATTAATGTTTCAATTTTTTTGTAATCTAATGAAACACTATCTCTGCCAAGCAAATCTTCAATGGCTATGGGTTTTAAGCTTGTAGCAGATTCCCCTTCTTGCAATGAAGAAATAGAAGGAATACGCTTAATAACTAGGTTTTTATTTTTTGCTATATTTAAAATTTCTTCCATAGATGAAAGAACATCTTCGGCTAAAATTAAGGTATCAATTTTAATATTCTTTTTGGCGAAATTTTCAATTATATCGCTACTATTCTGTATATTTCCTAGTACTGATATTCCTTGTATTTCTCTACCTTGTTTGTTTTTATCATTATCTAAAAATCCGTGTATTTTGTAATCATTATTGGTTTGTCTGTTCATCTCTCTTAAAAATGAATCGGCATTATTACCTGCGCCTATTAATAAAGCATGTTTTATTTCATTATGACTACCTGCTTTTATTGCTTGTAATTTTTCCCTAATTAATCTTGCAGAAATACGTGGCCCTGCAGTAATAGCAATATGCAATAATGGTAAAATTAAAAATACTGAACGAGGAAAGTTTTCCATACGGTTAATCAAAAACATAATAACAGACATAATCATTAAGCTAACAGTTATTGCTTCTACTATTTTAACTAACTCTCTTGATGATGTGTAGCGCCATAAACCACGGTGAAGTTTGAAGTATCCAAAAACCACAATACTTAATATTGTATATATTATAGTATATATTTTTAGATGTGAAAATTCTGCTGGAATATTAAAATCAAAGCGCAACAGTAGGGCGGTAATAAATGCTAGTGCTGCTGCTAACCCATCGTAGGCTAGGTTCATTAATGGTCTTATATATTTTTTCAATTTATCTATTTTCCTGATATATACTTCATGCGCCAAGCAAAAAGGCTAACAACTATTAACCCGCAAATAAATGAGAATACAGCAAGCCCGCTTAACCCAAGTATAAATAACACAAGTAGAATTATATTTATACCCATAGCACGAATAACAAATTCCGAATGACTTAAGCCTGTAGTAGATATGGCTTTTTGATAAAAATGCTCTTTGTGTGGTTGC
>JALTLI010000122.1 GCA_027005635.1 Alphaproteobacteria bacterium | reverse complement strand
ATGTTTGTTGAAGATGATATGGATATTAATATTGAAACTTATGCTGCATACGATAATGGTGAAGAATATACAATAACAGAGCAAACAGCAGTTGTTACACCAATGGATGAAAGAAGGGATAGCGCTGATAGAAGAATAAAAAATGATAGGCGAGAGAAATCTTTAACTAAAAAACCTGAAGTATCAATTCGTGTTTCTATTGATAAAGTTGATAACTTAATTAATTTAGTTGGAGAACTAATAACTACACAAGCAATGGTTGAACAGCAAAATAAAAATATTGATGAACATAATGATGAAAACAGTAAATTTTTGGAATCCATGAAACAAATGGTTTCTCATACGCGTAATTTGCAAGAAGCAGTTATGGGTATTCGTATGATACCAATTGATTTTGCTTTTTCTCGGTTCCCACGAATGGTAAGAGATACAGCAGGTAAACTAGGTAAAAAAGTTAAATTAGTTACAGTTGGTGAACACACAGAACTAGATAAAACTGTTATTGAAAAAATATCTGATCCATTAACTCACTTAGTAAGAAATTCAGTTGATCATGGTATAGAAAATCCAGAAACAAGACTAGAGAATAATAAACAGGAAGAGGGGACTGTTCAGCTTTCTGCTTATTATCGTGGTGGAAATGTTATCATAGAAATAAAAGATGATGGAGCCGGATTATCAAGAGATAAAATCTTAAATAAGGCAATAGAAAAAGGCTTGTTTGATACAATAACTGCAAATTCCATGGCTGATGAAGAAGTTTGGCAACTTATTTTTGATTCAGGATTTTCAACAGCTAGTGAAGTAACTGATGTTTCTGGTAGAGGTGTTGGTATGGATGTTGTCCGTAAAAATATTCAAGAACTTGGTGGTAGTATTAATATTACTAGTGAGCAGGGGGTTGGATCATGTTTTTCCATTAGTTTACCTCTTACTTTGGCTATTGTTGATGGTATGACAATTCAAGCTGGTAATGAAGTATATATTATTCCTATTTTAAATATTATTGAATCTATCAGACCAACAGATGAGCAAATCCAAAGCCTGCAAGGTGGGGTTGAAGTTGTTAATATTCGTGGTGATTACTTGCCACTTGTTAGGTTATCAGAAGTATTTAAAGTTTCTTCATCTTTAAAACGTAAAAATATATCGGAAGGTATAGTTGTTATAGCTGAATCTGATCAAGATAAAATAGCAATATTCATAGATGATTTATTAGGCGAAAGACAAGTAGTTATTAAAAGTATAGAAGATAATTATAAGGCTGTAGAAGGTATTTCTGGTGCAACAATTTTAGGCGATGGTAGTGTCGCTTTTATAGTTGATTTACATGAACTTGTTAAAATTGCCAAAAGAGACGGACTCTTTGTTAAACAGCCCAATATAATCAATAGCAATAATCAAAATATACAACAGGATATAGCAATATGAATGATTTAATACCTCAAAATCAAGATAATATAATTAATTTAGAAAATACTACAAAAGGTAATCAATATCTTACATTTAATTTAAATGATGAAACATACGCAGTTGAAATTTTAAAGGTCCAAGAAATAAGAGGTTGGAGCGAGCCTACTCAAATACCAAATGCACCTAATTTTATTCGTGGAGTCATGAACCTACGTGGTGCAATTGTACCAATCCTTGATCTACATTATCGCTTTAATATGAATGAAACAGAGTTTACTAAAAATACAGTTATAATTGTAGTTAATGTACAAGATAGAACCATAGGTATGGTGGTAGATAATGTAGCTGATGTTATTGATTTAAATATAGAGAGTGTTAAAAAATCACCAGATTTTGGTACATCAATTGATTCTAGTTTTATTCATGGATTATCGGAGGTTAATAATGAAATGGTAATTATTCTTAATATTGATGCAATGTTACAATCTTGTGAACTTGTTGAAATAGATAGTATTGCTAATCAAGAAGTTAGTGCATAAATATGAACTTAAAAACAGATATTGCAAACGGTGTATTTGAATTTCCATTTACTCAAAATGATTATGATGATTTACGCAATATTGTAACCAATGAAACTGGTATTATGTTACCTGATAGTAAAAAAACTATGATGTATACACGCCTAGTTAGAAGATTACGAGAGTTTAAACTAAATGATTTTAAATCTTATGTTGAATATGTTGAAAAAGAACAAAAAACTGGTAAAGATACAGAGCTTTTATACATTATAAATGCTATGACAACTAATGTTACTGGCTTTTTCAGAGAAAATCATCATTTTGAACATTTAGCATCTAACCTAGATAACTTAATAAATAAATTTGCTAAAATTAATATTTGGTCATCAGCTTGTTCTTCAGGGCAGGAGCCTTGGTCTATTGCTATGGTAGTTGGTGAATACCTTGAAAAACACCCACAACATAAATCTAAAATTAATATTATGGCAACAGATATTGATACAAATATGATTACTCATGGTAAAAAAGGTATCTATAACCTGCCAGAAGATGAAGTTAATAACAACCAACACCTAAAAAAGTGGTTTACAAGAACAAGCAATGAAACCACGGGAATTATTAAACAATATACTTATGAAATAGATAACAGCCTGCGTTCATTGGTTACATTTAAACAAATGAATTTATTAAAACCATGGGATTTAGCTCAAAAAGAGTTTCATATAGTATTTTGCAGAAATGTAATTATTTATTTTAGCAAAGATACTCAGAGGAGCTTATTTGCAGAATTTAGCAAAAAAATGCCTGCTAATAGCTTGTTATATATTGGTCACTCAGAAAGTTTAGTTGGAGTAACAGATGATTATAAAATACTAGGTAGCACAACTTATGTAAAATTGCCTGCTTAAAGTAATGGATGAATTACAAAAAGAAGCAAAAAACAAATATTTTGATCCATATCAAAAAGTATGGGCAACTAAAATTATGCCTGGTGAATTTCATGTTAGTGCAGGTGATGAATTAATTGTTACAACCCTTGGTTCATGTATATCTGCATGTATAAGAGATATAAAAATAGGTATTGGCGGAATGAACCATTTCATGCTGCCTACTAGTAATAAAGGTGAGTGGGCAGGTAAAAATGCCTCTACAAGATTTGGTAATTTTGCAATGGAATACCTTATTAATGAAATTTTAAAAAATGGTGGCTTAAAGGAAAATATGCAAGCAAGCATTTTAGGTGGAGGAATTATGTTTAAAACAGAAAGTGTTAACGCTGTAGGGAAGAAAAACATTGATTTTGCTAAAGAATACCTAGCAACTGAAAAAATACCAATAATATACGAAGATGTTGGTGGTGAAGTATCAAGAAAAGTATATTTCACCCCTAAAAACGGTAAAATTATTGTTAAAAAATTAACTACTTTACATAACGATACAATTATAAAAAGGGAAAAAATATTATCAAAAGATATTTCCCAAAAACCAACAACAGGTGGAGTTGAAATATTTTAATGAAACAGCAAAATAAAATTAAAGTAATGATAGTTGATGATTCAATTTCTATACGTTTATTATTACAAGGGATTATATCTCAGGCACCAGATATGGAAGTTGTTGCTACAGCAGCAGATCCTATTCAGGCAATTGAGGCAATGAAAAGCATTCAGCCAGATGTCATGACTTTAGATGTTGAAATGCCGAATATGGATGGGCTAACTTTTTTACAAAAAATCATGAATTTAAAGCCTTTACCTGTTGTAATGGTTTCAACTTTAACAAGCAAAGGAAGTGAAACAGCATTAAAAGCACTAGAAATAGGCGCGGTAGATGTTATTGGTAAGCCATCAGCAAAAGCCGAAGATTTAAAAAATAGTGTTGATGAAATAACTAGTAAAATAAGGGAAGCTGCACTTGCAAAGGTTGGACACAAAGCACCAAGAGAAGATTTAAAACACATAGCAAAAAAACAAGAAAAAATTGATTTTGGTTATGGTAAAATTGATGAGGTAATCAAAAAATCCACAAAAACTATTACAGATGCCAGACCTCCTATTATTGCTATTGGTTCTTCCACTGGTGGCCCTCAGGCACTACAAACAATTTTAGGAAATATTAGCCCTAATTCTTCAGGAATTGTTGTTTCTCAG
>JALTLI010000121.1 GCA_027005635.1 Alphaproteobacteria bacterium | reverse complement strand
ATACAATAGCTGATTATCTATTTTTAATGAAATATGATACAGATGATTTCAACCGCTATGAAGCAGGACAAAAAATTGCTGTAAATATTATGCAAACAATGGTAAACAGCGGTGAAAATATGGAAGCAGATAGCTGTATCATTGATGCTTTCAAGCAAGTTATTACTGATGTTAATGCTGGCAAGTTAGATAAATCAATAGCAAGCAAAATGCTAACATTGCCTTCTACTACTTACGTTGGTGAGTTAATGGATGTAATTAATGTTGGTTTATTGCAAAAAGCTCGTAAACTATTAAGAAAAACAATAGCTACTAATTTAAATTCAGAACTGCTTGATATTTATAATAGCAATTATAGTAGTTCGACCTATAAATTTACAACTGATGAAGTAGCTAGAAGATCTTTACAAAATATATGCCTTTCATATTTACTAGAATTAGATTTAGGCGCAGATATAGCTTTAAATCAATTTAACACAGCAAATAAGAATGATAATATGACCGATGTAATGGCTGCTATGTCTGGTATTATTAATTCTGATAGCGTATCTATAAATGATAAAAATAAGGTACTAGAAACTTTCTATGATAAATGGAAAGATGATACAGAAGTTATGGATAAATGGCTAAGCGTGCAAACATCTTCTTGTAGTAAAGGAACTTTAGATATTGTAAAAATGTTGTTAAAACATCCAGTATATAATGAAACTAAGCCTAACAAAGTACGCGCTGTTATTGGTGGTTTTTGTGCTAGTGGAGCAGACAATTTTCATAATATAGATGGCTCTGGCTATGATTTCTTTGCTGATTTCATTATTAAATATGATAAAATAAATCCACAAACAGCAGCTAGGTTTGTTAGTCCATTACTAAAATGGAAGAAAATGGATTCAACCAGAAAATCATTAATGAAATCTGCACTAGAAAAAATCCAAAACAGTGGGAATACTTCCAATGACGTTAGTGAACTTGTAGAAAAAGGTTTAAGCTAAAACTTAAACCGCCTGAGCATGTTGCCCATCTTTGGCCTGCCAAAAGGTATCAAAGCAGGAACAAACAACCCTAGTTAAAGGCTTGCCTTGTTCAGTTATTGTTATGTTGTAACCATTAATTTTAATAAACCCATCTTTTTCTAGGTGGGTTAATTTTTCAATGGCATTATTTAAATAACTTATATCAAAAGAATGTTTTTCAGATATTTCTTTTAAATCAACGCTAAAATAACACATTAGTTGTTCTATTATTGCTCTGTTGAAAGTATCTTCTTTGCTTACTTTAATTCCTCTTTCTACGGCTAACAGCCCATTATTTATTGAATTTTCATAAGATTTTGTAGAAGGTGAGTTCTGAATAAAACCTTCAGGCAAGCAACTAATTGAAGATGCCCCTAAACCAATTAATGTTTGGGAACTATCTACCGTATACCCTTGGAAATTACGCTGTAGAGTTTTATTATTTAAAGCTTTTGTTAAAGTATCATCAGCCATTGCAAAATGATCTATTCCAATTGGGGTATAACCTTCTTCAATAAATGCATCTGTCGCAGTATTAAACATCTCATAACGCTCTTTTGGTGTTGGTAAATGGTGTTTTTCTAATACTTTTTGATGAGATTTAAACCATGGCACATGAGCATAACCAAATAAAGCCACTCTATTTGCACCTAATTTTTTAGTTAATTTAACACTTTTTTTAATGCTGTCTAATGTTTGCAGTGGTAAGCCATATATTAAATCAAAATTTATGCTTTCAATGCCATTTTCACGTAGCCAATCAACTGTTTGCTTTGTTTGTTCGTATGATTGAATGCGATTAATTGCCTTTTGTACTGCAATATCAAAATCTTGAACACCTAAACTAGCCCTGTTTACACCTACTTTTGCTAGTGTCTTTACTTTTTCTTCAGTTAGGGTACGCGGATCAATTTCTACAGATATTTCTGCTTTATCTAATACTTCAAATTTATTTCTTATTTTAGTAAATAAAAATTCAAAATCGCTAGAAGAAAGATAAGTTGGTGTCCCTCCTCCCCATTGAATATGTGAAACTTTTTGTTTTCTACCTATATAGCTAGAAATAAGTTCAATTTCAGTTGCTAAAGTTTTTGCATAGTTAGAAATAGGTTCATACTTACTAACAATCCTAGTATTACAGCCACAATACCAGCACATTTGTTTGCAAAATGGAATATGTAAATACAGTGAAATTTCTTCATCTTCAGGAAGATTATTTAATAGCTCTTTGTATGTTTCAGAAGTTACTTTATCATGAAAATGATTAGCAGTTGGATAACTAGTATAACGTGGTACACCAGCATTATATTTTTCTACTGTAGCAAATGGTAGCATTAATTTTCCTTTTAAATTGGCAGTAATTATAGTGATTAAACTTAACACTTAGATAGTTATTTAAAAAGATATTTATTAAAATATATTAATTTAACTTGTAAATTAATTAATATTAGTTATAACTAATACAAATTAAAAAACTTTCTTTCCTTTTTACTAGAGAACCCAATTATGAAAAAACTTAAATTTTTACCTGTTAAAGGTATGGATAAGAGTAAACACTACATAATGCCAATAGAATTTGATATAGCTTGGAAATATGTAGAAGAAAACCTTGCAACAAAAATTAACACAGACAACGAACCAGTAGAATGTGATATTTGTGGAGCTATTAATATTAATCAGCAAAATAAATATGCATATAAAGGATACGAATGGTCAAGTTTAGATAGTACCCATAAAATGAACAGACATGTAAAATGTGGAAGTATGGATAATATTTATTACTTACCAGATAAAGATTTTGTAAAAATAATTATAAAATCATACAAAAAATAAATATAGAAAGGTTAGCAATAATGCTAACCTTTTTTATTTATTTTCTTTATCATTTACTTTTAATGCAAAAAACATACTACTATCATCACGCTTTACAAGAATAAGCAGGCTTTTATCCTTAGCTTTTTCTAGTAATTTTTTGGCTTGAGATGCACTAGATATTTTTTTACCATCAATTTCTTTTATTATATCCCCTCTGCGCATACCAACTTCAGCTACAATAGAATCCACTTCTGTGGCAAGAATTATTACACCAGAAACACTATCATCTAATCTGTATTTTTTACGGAATTTATCTGTAATATCAATTAGTGTCATACCATAAATTTTTATTTCATCTTTTGATATTTTATTGCTGTTTTGAGATGTATCATTTGAACTATCTTCAAGCAATGCAACTTTAACTTTTTTGGTAATAGATTTACCGTTACGAATAACTTCAACTTTTACAGTTTTATTTACTTTAGTTTCTGCTACAACTTTTGGCAAAGTGCTCATTTTATCAATTTTTTTTCCATCAAATTTAATAATCACATCACCATTTTTTAGCCCTGCTTTTTGTGCTGGACTATCTTTAATAACTTCTGCAACCAATGCACCTGTATCTTCTTGTAAATTTAAAGCTTCAGCAAGATTAGAAGTTATGGTTTGAATACGCACACCAAGCCAGCCTCTGGTAACATGACCATCACTTTTAAGTTGCGCCAAAATAAGTTTAACAGTATTACTAGGAATAGAAAACCCAACACCCTGACTACCACCACTTCTACTTATAATAGCAGTATTTATACCAATAACCTCACCTTTTACATTAAATAAAGGACCACCCGAATTACCTGGGTTAATTGCTGCATCTGTTTGGATAAAATCATCGTATGGCCCTTGATGAATATTGCGTCCAAGCGCACTAATAATACCAGCTGTAACAGTACCACTTAAACCAAATGGATTACCAATAGCAACTGACCAATCACCTACTCTAATTTTATCTGAATTAGCTAGTGGAGAAAAAGGTAAATCATCTTTAGATTTAATTTTTAATAAGGCAATATCTGTTTTACTATCAGATCCAATTAATTTAGCATCATACTCAGTTTTATCATCATTTAATTTAACTACAATGTCATCTGCTCCATTAATGACATGATGGTTGGTAATCACGTAACCATCAGCAGAAATAATTAGCCCTGAACCAAGGGCTTTTTTAGGCCTTGCAATACGTTCACCATTTTGTGGCAAAGCATCAATAAAATCTTTAAAAAGTTTATTTAATGGAGAATTTTTA
>JALTLI010000120.1:6689-14908 GCA_027005635.1 Alphaproteobacteria bacterium | reverse complement strand
AGTTTTAACTGTCTAAGTGTTAAGGCAAATCACTATAAAAACTAAATATTTACTCTACAGCTGAATAAATATCACCACCATCAACAATACGAGAAACATAACTATTAATATCATTAAGGGGTAAATCTGGTGTTGCCAAGCGCTGACCATTCAAGAAAAAGGTTGGCACATCAGTTGCTTTAAAATAATATGCTTGTTTAATATCTATTTCTAGCCATTTTAACATCATGTCCATGTCTCTGCGCATTATTACTCTTAGTTTTGCTAGTGGAATACCTGATTTTTCTAGGATATCAATAAAATCATCACCTGTTAAATTGCCTGTTGCCTTATTTAATAAGCGTTTATATTTGCTATATACACCGTTTCTGTAGGCTATTTGTTCAAATAATCCTCCATCAGTTATATCTGGGTTAATTGGCATAAACTTATAAGTTATTTGTACGGCGTATTTATTAGCACCTTTAATTAATGATTTTACATATTCTTCCTGTTCTCTGGCACTTTGGCTAGAATGATCGGTGAAAATAACTAAATCAACGGCTCCATCATGTTTATTTTCCACTATATTATGAGAATAAAAAGGTATTTGTATTATATTTTCCTTGTTAGCTAAGCGTTCCATTTCTTGCTTATTTTTCCAGTGAGGGAACTTTTTGTGAATATTTTTAAATGTTCCACCTTTAGATACTTTTTTACCAGTATTAACAGAATATTCCCCTTCAGAAAATAATGAAATACGTGCAACTTGTATTCCTATTGCCACAAGCAACAATGCTCCTGCAAGCAGAAGCACTGGTGGGGTGTGGCTATGTTTCAAGTTACTAAAACCTCAAAATTATTTACCACTTGAAAATGAAAGTTGAGATTCAATAACTTCAACAAACTTATCAAATGGTAATGCACCAGAAATAGCTATACCATTAATCAAGAAAAACGGTGTACCTCTAACACCAACCTTAGCAGCATCTTTTAAATCTTGGGCTACTTCTTTTTTAACTTTTACAGATTTTCTGGCTTTTTCATATTTATCCATATCTAGGCCAATTTCTTGGGCAACATCATTCCATAGTTTTTCACCGCTAAATTCTTGACGTTCAAAAATTTTACGTCTAAATTCCCAAAATTTTCCTTGCTCTTGCGCTGCTTGAGAAGCGTATGATGCACCAATTGCACGAGGATGTAGCTGTTCTAGTGGAGAATGTTTAAACACATGGCGAATACGTCCGTTATAACGTTCCATTATTTTATCTAGTGTTGGCTGTACTCTACGACAAAACGGACACTCAAAATCACTAAATTCAACAAGTGTTACAGGTGCATTTTTAGGCCCTTTGCTTGGAGTATATGGACGGATAACTTCCATCATAACATTAAAGCTTTCTTTTTGTTCGGCGCGCTCTAATGATTTTTGAATTTCTTTACCGTTTTTTGCAATATATTGTTGAACAATTTTTTCAACATCTTTTTTAGTTAATTCTGTAGAATTAACATTTGTACCAACAATCATTCCAAATGAAATAATTGCCATTAAAAGTGCCTTTTTAAGCATTGATTTATCCTTTTATTTTTATAAACTCCAGTATATAGTGATTAAACTTAATATTTATTAGGCGCAACCGTGCAAATATTAAGTTTAATCACTATATTTACATATAAAAGGTTTCTTTTCAACAAAGTAACAGGTTATAATGATTAAAATTTTTTAAATAGGTTAAAAATAAAAATAATGAGCAACAAAATAACAGGCCATGCAACCGAACAAGCAACCAAATATTATGCAGACAATACATGGAAGAAAAACCCTAAAATAAGCCCAGATAGCTGGAGACTTCTAGAAAATCTAACCATAGGCAAAGTTGGTATTGGTACTTACAGAATGGACGGGATAGGTAACCAAGCCATTGCATTAAAGAATGCTATTACTAACGGCTGTAATTTAATAGATACTTCAACAAACTATATGGATGAAGATAGTGAATATTTAATTGGTGACGTACTAACTGCCATGGTTGAAGAAAACGAAATAAAAAGAGAAGAAATTGTAATAGTTACAAAAGGTGGCTATTTACAAGGACAAAACCTTGATAGATTTTATGAAAATCCACCAGCTGAAACTGTAATGGTTAATGATTATTTGTGGCATTGTATTCATCCTGCATTTTTAAAGGATCAAATTAATCGCTCTATGGAACGCATGAACATTGATACAATAGATGTTTATTTATTGCACAACCCTGAATATTATCTAGATTTTGCCCATGCCACAGAAATGAACATGGAAGAAGCCAAAACTGAATACTACCGCAGAATTCAAGAAGCTTTTGTATTCCTAGAAAAACAAGTTATGGAAGGTGTTATAAGTTATTATGGCATTAGCTCTAATACTTTGGTGGCAAAAAAAGATACTCCTAATCATACAGATTTAGCCAAAATAGCTGAATGTGCAACTTTTGCTGCTCAAGAAGCTTGGGGCAGAAGAAAACGCTCTGCCTTTAGAGTAATTCAATTACCTTTAAATATTCTTGAACCAGCAGCTATTCGCAATATTAATACAACTGCAAAAATTATAGATGGCGAAGAAGAAGTTTCAACCCTAGAGCTTGCTAGCCGTATGCATCTTAATGTTTTAACTAATAGACCACTAAACTCTTTTCCTGAAGGTGGTGGTGTTTTTCGTTTAGCTGAAGGTGATATTATGCAAAGCATTGTAATAGATGAAACATTAAATAAGCTAACAGAAATAGAAGAAGAAATAACTAATACTCTAGATGGCTGGCCAGCTTTTAATGATGAAATTGTACCAAATTTAAGCCTAGATGCACCACAAATAATTGAACAAATTGAAAATAGTGTTCATTTTGATCATATGGCTGTAAACTTTTTTCATCCGCAGGCAGCGTTAATGGATCATGTACTAGAACTTATAAGCAAGCAACAACCAGATAAAGAAGAAAACCTAACAGATATAAGAAATCGTTACGATATTTTAGCTAAACGCCTAGAAACTGCGATAAAACATATGGCTCATAAAAAAGATATGGAACAATGCAAACCTATTGATATGGAAATCCGTAGCCGTATGCCAGAAAAATGGCGTGATGCCCCACTACAGCAATTAGCAATAAATACAATTGCTAGCACCCCTGGGGTAAGTTGTGTCCTTTGCGGAATAAGAGAACCAGATTATGTAAAAGATATTATAGCTATTTATGAAAAAGGTGATTTAGCAGATGTGGCAGGAATTATTGCTTAAATAAAAAAACCACCTAGTAAAAACTAAGTGGCATCGTTAGGTTAGTTTATAAAAAAATCACAAGGCATATCTTCATAGCTTATAATTTTCAGCATTATGCTAATAAATGAAATAAACTTATCTTTATCATCATCACTTTGCATATTATAGCTAATTAGTATCATATATTTTTCATCATCAACCGTTAAATCTATCATATCAATATCTACACGTTGGATCATACATTGGCGTTTTAAAAATGTATTTGGTGTGAAATCAACATAAGGTTTCATGATTGTGTTTGCCCACCCTACTCCACTATTTCTAGCAATTTTCATTACTAAACGTGAAACAACTTTGGGAAACTTTTCAATATTTTGCGGATAAATCTCGGCTGTAATTATTTGCATAATTTAAAAAGTATTTATTTATTAGATAAAATACTTATCCTTATCATCTTCAGGTTTTGGTTTAGGAGGTACTGGCTTTGGTTTAGGCTTAGAGGTGCAAGCACCCCAACTATATACAACTTTAATCATAATAATTTGTGTATTTAAAATACACCCTCATGAGAATAATTAAGTTTAACAGAATGTGCGTTGAAATATACCACCCCTTTGTTGTTGCATAATCTACCAGCAAAACTGGTGATTATCATTGAAGTAAAAAACTTCAAAGCGTTGAAATAAATATATTGGCTATGCGCACACACAAATGGGTTGGAATCCATCAGTGAATATATTTATTCAACGGTCAACGGCTCATAATAATTATGGCCAACAAAGGTGTTTCTAATACGTACATTATTTATAGGTATTTTTATCTTATTTGTCAAGTTTGGTGATTATAAAGTATTTTTAATAAAAAAAACTAAGTTTTATGCTTGACGTAAGTGATTTTGTTTACTATTCTGCGCTAACTAATTAAACAAGTTTATAAAACAGGATTAAAAATGGCAAACTCTAAACAAGCACTAAAGCGTTCTAACCAAAGCGAAAAGAGAGCAGAACGCAACCGTACACTGCGTAGCCGCTTACGCACAGCTGTAAAAAATGCAGAACAAGCAATTGAATCAGCAGATAAAAAACTTATTCCATCAGCTTTTCAAACAGCAATGTCTGAATTAAACAAGGCCGTTACTAAAGGTATTATTAAAAAAGCAACTGCTTCTCGTAAAGTTTCACGTTTAGCTGCACGTATTAAATCTTTAGCTGCTTAATAAATTTTCTACTTTAAAAGTGGCCAAATGGATGTTATCCTTTGGTCACTTTTTTTATTTCTAAACTATAAAAATATCAGGGTAAAATAAAAAACTATGCAAGTAACAACTCAGCAATGGAATGACCTTCAAAACTGGCTTCAGAATGAAGTTGGTGAAGATAATTTTTGTAGTTGGTTACAACCACTTCGCCCTAGTGAAGAAAATAATTCTGCTGGTGAAGTTACCTTTATTGTTCCTACTACTTTTATGCGTGATTGGGTTGTTCGTCATTATTCAGAAATTCTAAAACGTGGCTTACAAGAAGTAACAGATAAAACCTGTGATGTTTCATACATTGTAAAATCAGCAGTAGATGCCCAGCGTTACCTAGCTAAAAAGAATGATAAAAACATTACTTCTAGTGCTAACCCTGCACAAAAAGCCCTAAATCAACAAAAAAATGGTTTATATAATCCAAGTGAAACTGGCATCATGAGCCAAGGAAACCCTGTTGATCCACGTTTTACTTTTGATAATTTCATAGTTGGTCACTCTAATGAATTTGCTTTTCAGGCGGCCAGAAGAATTGCTGAAGTTTCTGACTTATCGGAAGTTAAAGTTTATAATCCATTTTTTATATATGGTGGTGTTGGCTTAGGTAAAACACACCTAATGCAGGCTATTGCTCATTATATGTTTATTAATAACCCTAAAGCTAAAATTTTATATATTTCAGCAGAAAAATTTATGAACCATTTTATTAGTTCACTAAAAAATAAAAATATTCATTCATTTAAGCAAGCTTTTCGTACTGTAGATATTTTAATGGTAGATGATATCCAATTTTTAGGTGGCAAAGATAGCACCCAAGAAGAATTTTTTCATACTTTTGATACCCTAATAAGTGAAGGTAAACAAATAATTTTAACTGCAGATAAATCTCCAAATGAGTTAAAAAATATTGAAGAGCGCCTACGTTCTCGTTTAGGTTGGGGCTTAGCAACAGAAATGCACCCCCCTTCCCTAGAAACTAGAATTGCCATTCTAGAAAAAAAATCTCAAGCCTTGGGAATTGAACTAAACCGCGATGTTTCAATGTTTCTAGCTGATAGAATTTCCAGCAATGTAAGGGAACTTGAAGGAGCATTAAACCGCTTAGTTGCCCATTCAACATTAATTCAGCAAGCAATAACTGTTGAAACAGCACAAGATTTACTTAAAGATTTATTTCGTAGTTATAATCATGTTGTAACCCTAGAAGAAATCCAGAAAAAAGTAGCAAACTACTATAATTTACGCATAGGAGACATGCATTCGGTTAAACGTACTAAAGCTATTGCTCGTCCGCGCCAAATTGCTATGTATTTAAGTAAACAATTAACAACAAATTCTTACCCAGAAATTGGTAAAAGCTTTGGTGGACGTGATCATACAACAGTGATGCATGCAGTAAAAACAATTAATAAATTACTAAAAACAGATTCTTCACTACAAGAAGATATCCAACTTCTAGAAAAACTTCTTTCTATGCCACAAAATTAAATACTAAAACTACTACCACAACCACAGCTACCCTTGGCATTTGGGTTTTTTACAATAAATTGGCTAGCTTCTAATGTTTCTTCAAAATCTACGGTAGATCCCTTTAAGTATTCTAAGCTTGCAATATCAACAACCATTTCAATACTTGGTAACGCATCATTTATAATACAAATATCATCTGGAGATTTATTAGTATCCAACTTAAAAATATAAGAAAAACCACTACAACCACCACCAGTAATAGAAACTCTCAAAAATAGGTTTTTCCTGCCATCTTTAGTGATAATTTGCTGTATTCTTCTGGCTGCAATTTCAGTTAAACGTAAAGTTAATATTTCGCTTTCTTGTTTAGGAGCATCATCAAATGTAATTTTAACCATTTTATTATTTACTAATACCTCTATATATTTGAACATATCCAATAATTAAGTTTAGCACAGAATATGCGTTATAGGAGGATATTTTGCTTTTTTAAAAACCGTGGAAACGCAAGCATATAGTTAATATGTGCGTCCCGCAGAAGTTTTATAAAATTAAAATACACCCTATAAAATCAATTATTGGATATGTTCTTGAGTTTTAATTGATTTATAAAGAGAATATAGTATATATTAATCATATATAAAAGCCCTAATGCTTTTTTTAAGAAAGATACAAAACATGAGCCCTCTTGCAATGAAACGTGAAGATTTAGATAAAGGCAGAATTTTGGCCCCATACGCAACAAAATGGCGTGAAAGCAGAGGGCGCTTTAATCAGGAGCCTGTTGCACTAGATAGAACCCCTTTTCAAAGAGATAGAGACAGGGTTATTCACTCTGATGCATTTCGTAGATTACAGTATAAAACCCAAGTTTTTGCAAATTCTATGGAAGGTGATCACTTTCGTACACGTTTAACTCATAGCTTAGAAGTTGCCCAAGTTACTCGTACAATTTGTCGTTCACTAGATCTAGATGACGATTTAGGTGAAGTTATTGCTCTTGCTCATGATATGGGGCACCCACCATTTGGACACATGGGGGAAAATGCTTTAAATGCCTGCCTAAAACAATATGGTGGCTGGAAACACAACGAACAAACTATGCGAGTTATTATGGAACTTGAATCTCCTTACGGTGGTTTTGATGGCTTAAACCTAACATGGGAAACACTAGAAGGTATTGCAAAACACAACGGCCCTATACAAGGTGATGAGGCTGAATCTAACTTTTTCAAAGATTTAGAACCAAACACTTATGCAGGACTTGAAGCGCAAGTTGCAGCACTAGCAGATGATATAGCCTACAATCACCATGATTTAGATGACGGCTTACGTGCAGGAAGCCTGCACCTAGAACAAGTTATGGAGCTACCACAATTTCATCGTGCATATACCGAAGTAACATCAACATTTCCACAAGCAAACCCAACAAGAATAATAAAAGAAACTATTCGCAGAATGTTAAGCAGACAAGTTCAAGATGTATTAATAACATCTCGTAACATACTAATGAAAGTTAACCCCCAAAGCGTTGAAGATGTTAGAAACCACAGCGAAACTTTAATAAAAATGAGCGAAGATGTTGCCAAAGAAACAAAAGAAATAAAAGAATTTTTATACGATAATATGTATCGTCATTACATAACAAATCGCATGGGTTTTCGTGCCTATAAAATTATTGATGAGCTATTTGCTGCCTTTTTTGAACATCGTGGATTATTACCAGATACAGTTCAAAAAGAACTACCGGAAAATAAAAATGATCTAAGAGGTAAAGCTATGGTTATTGCAGATTATATTAGTTTAATGACAGATAGATCTGCTGTACGTGAACATGCCCGTCTGTTTTCTAGCCGTGGTACAGATGATTTTGCACTATAAAAGCTAAAAAAATAAGGAGCTTAACAAATAAATGACAAACCTATACAACCAATTATGTGAAAGTGTTTTAAGTGCAGTTAATAACCTGCAAACACAAGGTTTCTTACCGGAAGATATAAATAAAAAAGCTATTGTAGTTGAATTCCCACGTGATGCTTCTCATGGTGATTACGCAACAAACGCTGCCATGGTTCTTGCTAAACCTGCGGGTAAATCTCCACGTGATGTGGCAGAAAAAATTAAAGCAGAATTAACAAATAATAACCTAATAGAAAAAATAGATATTGCGGGCCCTGGTTTTATTAATTTAACTCTAAATCCGCAAAAATTTTCTTCTCAATTGGTAAATATTATTAATGATGTTAAATCTTTTAGTAC
>JALTLI010000120.1:0-6679 GCA_027005635.1 Alphaproteobacteria bacterium | reverse complement strand
CATCAAACGTTGGAAATAATGAAAAAGTTTTAATTGAATTTGTTTCGGTTAATCCTACTGGCCCTCTTCATTTTGGTCATGCCAGAGGCGCTGTTTACGGTGATGTACTTTGTAATTTAATGAGCAAAGCTGGCTACGATATAAAACGTGAATATCTAATCAATGATGCTGGTGTTCAGGTTAATAAATTTGCTCAATCTGTTATGGCTTCTTATTACAATATTGATGATGAAGCAATTCAATATAAAGGCAAATATGTTCAAGAAGCAGCAGAAGATGCTTATGAAAAGTTAGGTAATGCATCTTTTCCTCCAGAGCCTCATTTAGATGCAAACGGCCTACCAATAGTATCTGATGAAATTGTTGCAACTGTTGTTAAACAGCAAATGTCTATTATTAATGAAGATTTAGAATTTGCTGGTATTCATTTTAAATTAGATGAATATTTCAGTGAAAAAGTTATGCATCTTAGAGGAGAAGCAGATGCAGCAGAAGAGGAATTAAAAGCCAAAGATTTAATATATACAGGTATTTTACCACCACCAAAAGGTAAAGAAATAACAGATTACAAACCTGTAGAAATGTTATTATTTAAAGCTAAACAATTTGGTGATGATGAAGACAGGCCTATTAAAAAACCTGATGGAGATTGGACTTATTTTGGTTCCGATGTTGCTTATCATGTTAATAAAATTAATAGAGGCTATAACAAATTAATAAATGTTTGGGGTGCTGATCATGGTGGAGCAGTTAAGCGCTTAAAAGCTGCAGTTACAGCCTTAACTGATAAAAAAGATGTTATAGAAATTCACCTAGTTCAGATGGTGCGTTTATTTAGAGGTGGCGAACCATTAAAAATGTCTAAACGTGCAGGGGTTTTTGTTACCATGCGTGAAGTAATTGAAGAAGTTGGTATTGATGCTGTTCGTTTTATACTTCTTAGCCGTAAACTAGATTCTCAGCTAGATTTTGATTTAGAAAAAGCAATAGAACAAAATAATGATAACCCAGTGTTTTACGTTCAATATGCTTATGCTAGAATGTGTTCAATTTTTCGTCAGCTAGAAGAACGTGGCATTGAAAAATTAGCCGATTATACTAAAGTAGATTTCAGCATGCTTACCCTAGCAGAAGAAACTGCACTTATTAAAGATTTATGCACCTACCCTATAGTAGTTGAAAAAGCAGCACTAGCAAGAGAGCCTCACCGCTTGGCTTTTTATGCTTCTGAACTTTCTGCTAAATTTCATAGTTGGTACAACGCAGAAAAATTTATTGTAGATGATAACCCAAAGCTAACAAATGCTAGATTAGCCCTAGTTAGTGCTACACAAAATGTACTTAAAGATGTTTTAAGTATTATGAATATTACTCCACCAGAAAAAATGTAACTAATAAGGAAAAAACAATGTTTGCTAAAAAAAGAAAAAAAACAAGTGAATTTTCTACATATCGTAAAGGTGGAGGATTGTGGCAATGGGTAATGGCTGGCGTGGTTATGGTAGTTTTTGCCGTAATTGTTGGTTATGCATATATTCAAAAAGAAGCACTAGAAACAGAGATGTTAAATCCTCCATTAATAGTTGCGCAAGATACTCCAATTAAAACAAGGGCAGAAAACCCTGGTGGCATAGATATCCCCAACCAAAATAAAAAAGTTTTTGATTTATTAGAAAAAGTTAATAAAAAAGAATTTAACAAACCAATTAAAACTGAAATCAAAAAAACATCAATTTTAAGAGACATAGCCAGCCCTAAAAAAGCTAAAATTACTATACCTAAATCTGAATTAGCACCTAAAAAAGTTGTTTATAGCCCTAAAAAAACAGATGGTGATTGGGGAGTTCAACTTGCATCATTTACCAATAAAAAAGATGCAAGAAGTAGTTTAGCAAAATTTTATACAAATCATTATGAATTATTAAAAGATTTAAAATCAGATTTACAAAGAGCAAATGTTCACGGCAAAAAATACTATCGTGCAAGGTTTGTGGGAATACAAACTAAAAATGATGCAAGAAAAATATGTGAAATATTAAAGCGTAAAAAACAAGGATGTTTACCTATTAAAAAATAAAAAAATATCCTTATTTATAGTAATAAATAAGGATATTTTTAAAAGTCTCTAAAGTCTCTGTAGAATTAGAACTTGTACAGAGACTTTTTTACATTAACTATCTTTATCAATAATATGTTCACGCTTCCATCTGTTTATAACACTTTCTGAAAAATACTGATAAAGCACTGGGATTAATACTAATGTTAATAAAGTAGAAGAAACTAGCCCACCAACAACAACTGTTGCTAATGGTCGTTGAACCTCTGAACCAACACCATTTGAAAGCAACATTGGGATTAAACCTAGTGCTGCGATAAATGCTGTCATAAGTACTGGACGCAACCTTGAAACTGCTCCTTCATATACCCCTTTATTAACACTCATACCACCAATAATATTTTGATTAATTGCATTTACCATAACAACTCCGTTAAGAACTGCAACACCAAATAAAGCAATAAAACCAATAGAACCAGGTACAGATAAATACTGTCCACTAAGTAATAAAGCTAAAATACCACCAATTAAAGCAAGTGGTACATTTAACATAATTAGCCCTGCTTGGCTAACTGATCCAAAAGCAAAGAATAGTAGTAAAAATATTAACCCTAATGATAAAGGTACTACAATCATTAACCTTGCCTGAGCTCGCTGTTGATTTTCAAACTGACCACCAAACACAACAGTATAACCAGTAGGTAAATCAATGTTAGCATCAATTTTTTCGTTAATTTCTGCAACTAAACCACCCATATCACGTCCTTCAACGTTGGTTTGAATAACAACTCGACGCTGTACATCATCTCGACGAATTTGCGGAGGGCCACTTTCAATTTTAACACTAGCAATATCACCTAAACGTACCCATGCTCCATCTGGTGCTTGAAGTACTAGATTGGCAATTTTTTCTGGACTTTTTCTGTGTTCTTCAGCTAAACGAACATAAATATCGTAACGTTCATTACCTTGAATAACTTGCCCAGCATCAATACCACCAATTGCATCAGATACTATATCCATCACTTGCCCAACAGGTATTCCGTAACGGGCAAGTTTATCTCTATCTGGTTTAATAACTAATTGTGCTTCACCAGCAATTTGCTCCATTGCTACATCACGAGTACCTTCAATTTTTTGGACTAATGCTGTTATTTCCTGACCTTTTTCAGCAAGAATATCTAAATCTGCACCAAAAAGTTTAATTGCTAATTGAGCTTTTACCCCTGAAAGAAGTTCATCTACCCTTGTGGCAATAGGTTGAGAAAATGAGAATAATAACCCAGGATGAATTTCCATTTTCTTCTGCATTAAAGCTTGTAATTCTTTACGATTACTTGCAGATGTCCATTCATTAACAGGTTTTAATCCAATTAAAATTTCCACGTTAGAAACTGGTTCTGGGTCTCCACCAATTTCTGCCCGTCCAACCCGAGAAGATGCGTATAAAGCTTCTGGAAATTCCATAACTTTAGCTTCCAGCTTTTTAGCAACTTCAAGTGATGTTGTTAGGCTAGAAGATGGGGCAAGAGTTACCCGAATATTCATACTGCCTTCTTCAAGTTCTGGCACAAATTCTGTACCTAAAAATGGAACAGTTGCTAAGGTTGCAATAAATATTCCCACTGCATATAAAACAACCTTTTTACGGCTTTTTAATGCCCAATCTAAACTTTTACGATAAATAGTTTCAATTGGTGCAAGTACAGGGCTATCTTTGTGTACTGCGCCATTTTTAAACAAGTAAACAGAAAGTGCAGGAATAACAATTAATGCCACAAGTAATGATGAAAACATTGCAAGTACAATACTAATTGCCATAGGTTGAAATAGTTTACCTTCCACTCCTTCAAGACTAAATAGCGGAGTAAATACTACAATAATAATAAGCACTGCAAAAAATACTGGGCGACCAACTTCACGGGCAGCTTGTTGAATACGCATTCGCATATTAGAACCCTCGCGGATACCTTCAGGCTTTGCATGATCTGCACTTATATGTTTAAAAATATTTTCCATCATAACAACTGAGCCATCAACCATCATACCAATAGCAATTGCAAGACCTCCAAGAGACATAAGGTTAGCCGACACTCCCCAATATGACATTGCCATAAGTGCCATTGCAATGGAAATAGGTACAGAAAGTAACACTAATAAACTTGCTCTTACATTCATTAAAAATAGCATTAAAACAACAATAATTAAAATAAATGCTTCTACTAAAGCTTTTATTACTGTGCCTACCGCTTTGTTAATTAAATTAGCTTGATCATAAATAGGTTCTATGGTTACGCCTTTTGGTAATGCTCGTTGAATTACTGGTAATAAATCTTTGATACCATCAATAGTAGCTTTAGTATTTGCACCCATTCTTTTTAGTACAATACCAGTTACAACTTCACCACCAGAAACAGCCTTACCATTTTCATCACGGGTACTAATGGTAACAGCTCCTTGACGAATTTCATTACCAAATTCAACTTTAGCTACATCACGAACCCGAACAACTCTGCCTTTTTCTTCTTTTAGTGTAATGTTGGCGATATCACGTATACCATCTTCACCACTGCGTACCCAACCAACACCACGAACAACTAATTGTTCTGCACCGTTATCAATAAACCAACCACCAGCATTGCGGTTATTTTCTTCTATTTTAGTGGTTATTTCATCAACACTTAAACCAAATGCTAATAATTTAGATGGATTTACCTGAACTTGATATTGACGAACCTGACCACCAAATGAAAGTACATCTGTAACTCCATCAACTGGCATAATAAGTAATTTTACAACCCAATCATTTAAGCTACGCAAAGTAGTAATATCATAAGCATCTTTTTCATCACTTTTAATTATGTACTGAAATATTTGCCCTAAACCAGAAGTATTTGGCCCCATTTCTGGTGTACCAACTCCTTCTGGAATATTATCCATTGCTGCTTGTAAGCGTTCAAATACTAATTGGCGAGCAAAATAAATATCTGTACCTTCTTTAAAAACAACAGTAATTACAGATAAACCAGATTTTGAAATAGAACGTACTTCTTCCACATCTGGCATAGCATACATAACACTTTCAACAGGGAAGGTTATTAGTTGTTCAACTTCTTCTGAAGCTAGCCCCCGTGCCTCTGTATTAATACTAACTTGTACATTTGTTACATCTGGGAATGCATCTAGATTTAATTTTGGCAACAGCATTAAAGCCCCAACCAATAAAACAAATAAGCTAAGAACCACCATTAGGCGACTATTTATAGCAAAATCAATAATTTTATTTAACATTTTACTTTTCTCCTAGTGGTTATGAATACTAAAACCGCTTTTAGCGATTTCTGATTGAACAAAAAATGCACCAGAAGTAACAACTTTTGTGCCTTCTTTAATACCTGTAATAACTTTTGTATCACCAGCTGTACGAACAACTTCAACTTCAACAGAGCTAAATTTATTATGTTCATCTTCAATAAAAATTTGCCAATCTCCATCACTGCTACGTAATACAGAATTAGCTGGCATTGCTAAAACTTTTTCTGAGCTATTGGAATTTATTTCAACATCAACAAACTCTCCAGGAGCAAATGAGTGATCTGAATTATCTAGTTCTAAACGAATTGTTAAAGTTCTGGTTATTGCATCAAGGACATGATTTTTTTGGCTAACTACAGCTTTGCGTATTTTAGTTCCTTCTTTTATCCATGCGATATCACCTTCTTTAATGAAGTCTGCATTTTCTGGATTAACTTGTGCTTCTACCCATAAAATGCTTTCATCTACTACATCAAATAATGTTCTACCTGTTTGAATAATTTCTCCTGATTTAAAATTATCACTGGCTATAATACCATTTTGGTTACTAAATAATGTATAGTTCCCTGGTTTATTATTTGAGGTTTCTTTTAATAAATTAGCTATTTCACTTTCTGCCATACCATAAGCTTGTAATCTTGCTTTTGCTTGCTGATATCCAACTTTAGCTTCTACATATCTTTTAGCAGAAACAACTTTTTTACCAAGCTTTTTAACCCGTTTCCATTCATTGCTTGCCACAATAAAATCACCTTGAGCATTTGCCATATCTACACTAAATAGTAGTGCTAAAGGTTGGTTTATTTTAACATTATCACCAAGTACCACGTAACGCTTAATTACCATTGAATCAATACGCGGGGTAATAACTTGAGAGCGATAACCATGCACCATTACCTCACCAGGAACATGCACAGTTGTTGCAACATTTTTTAATGTAATAGGTTGAACTTTTATATTAGCTTCAGCTCTTTGTTTGGCGTTTATTTCAATGCCTTCTTCTTTTGCTTCTTCATGTTCACCTGTTTCTTTATGTTCTCCGCTAGCAAAAACCGAACCACTCGTTAATAGTAAAATTGCTAATAAACCTGTTTTTAATTTTATATTTTTCATTATTTTGTTTCCTTTGAATTATTTTGATACGCCCAGTTTTCAATTTGATTTGTTAAAGCCATATAATTTGCCCACGCTAACCATGCATGGCTTTTTATTTCAATACCTGTCATAGCTGTATCTATGCCTTGTTTAACCTGCAGAAGATAATTTGTTGCGCTAAGTTCCCCAGCATTCCACTGCTGTTCTAATGAT
>JALTLI010000119.1 GCA_027005635.1 Alphaproteobacteria bacterium | reverse complement strand
TTTTAATTTGTGGTACAGGCATTGGAGTTTCTATTAGGGCAAACCGCTACAAAGGAATAAGAGCAGCGCTTATAAATAATGAATTCACTGCAAAAAGCGCAAAAGAACACAACAATGCAAATATAATATGTTTTGGTGAAAGAGTAACAACCATAGAGCAAGCAAAAAAATATATAGATATATTTTTAAATGCAAAATACCAAGGTGGTAGACACAATAAACGTTTAAAAAAACTAGATGCTCCATTAAGCACTACTATAACAAAGGAAAAATAATAAATATGACAACTTTTTTTAATACTCATTTAAATGAAACAGACACAGAAATTTTTTCTGCGATTGAGTGTGAATACAAGCGTCAGGAAAATCAAATTGAATTGATTGCCTCTGAAAATATTGTTAGCCGTGCTGTTATGGATGCTCAGGGAAGTGTTATGACAAATAAATACGCCGAAGGATACCCAAAAAAACGTTATTATGGCGGTTGTGAGTGTGTTGATATTGCAGAAGAAATTGCAATTAAAAGAGTTTGTGAATTATTTTCCAGTAAATTTGCTAATGTTCAGCCTCATTCAGGATCACAGGCTAATCAAGCAGTTTTTACAGCTGTTTTAAAACCAGGTGATAGTATTTTAGGCATGGATCTAAATCATGGCGGACATTTAACTCATGGTTCATCAGTTAATCAATCTGGTAAATGGTTTGATGCTCATTTTTATATGTTAGATGAAGAAACTCAAACTATAAATTATGATAAAGTTCTACAAACAGCAAAACAAGTAAAACCTAAACTAATTATTGCTGGTGCTAGCGCTTATCCAAGAGAAATTGACTTTGCTAAATTCAAACAAATAGCTGATGAAGTGGGGGCATATTTAATGGTAGATATGGCACATATTGCTGGATTAGTTGCTGTAGGTGAGCACATGTCACCTATTCCCTACGCTGATTTTGTTACCAGTACAACTCACAAGACATTACGTGGCCCAAGAGGCGGAATTGTTTTAACCCAAAATGAAGAGCTTGCTAAAAAAGTTAATAGCGCCATATTCCCCGGAATTCAAGGTGGGCCTTTAATGCATGTAATTGCTGCTAAAGCTGTAGCTTTTGGTGAAGCTTTAACCCCCCAATACAAGCAATATATTAAACAAGTTAAGTTAAATGCTAATATTTTAGCAGAAACACTAATGGCTGGTGGGGTAAACTTAGTAAGTAATGGCACAGATAACCATTTAATTTTAGCAGATTTACGTAGCTTAAATATAACTGGTAAATTAGCATCTGCAACACTAGATGATGCAGGGTTAACATGTAATAAAAATTCTGTACCATTTGATGATACAAGCCCTTTTATTACATCTGGTATTCGCCTAGGAACGCCAGCAGCAACAAGCAGAGGCTTAAAACAAGCAGAATTTAAACAGATTGGTGAATGGATTGTTCAAATTTTACAAGCACTAAGCAGAAATGATGATAACATTGAGGAACTACAACAACTTATACACAAAGAAGTACTAAGTATGTGTAATAAATTCCCTATTTATAATAAGGTAATGTAATATATGAAATGTCCATTTTGTGGAAATACTGATACTCAGGTGAAGGATTCCCGCCCTTCTGATGATGGAAAATCTATCCGTCGTAGAAGAGGCTGTAGTTCTTGCAAGCGCAGGTTTACAACATTTGAAAATTTTCAGCTACAACAAATAATTATTATTAAAAATGATAGTAGTAGAGAAATATTTGATAGAGATAAATTAAGCAGAAGTATTGCATCGGCTTTAAATAAGCGCCCTATTAAGCAATCTGCTGCAACAGATATTGTTGGTGACATAGAACAAATGCTTGTTGAAGAGGCAAGAAATGAAGTAACATCTAAAGAAATTGGTGATTTTGTAATGGAAAAGCTAAAAAACATTGATTTTGTTGGCTATATACGTTACGCATCTGTATATAGAGGTTTTGAAACCTCAGAAGATTTTAAACAACTGCTAAAAGGCTTATAAATAATGAGATTTGTACCAACAAAAGATACCAGCGATGATACATTCCCAGAAGATGGTGTTAGTTTAACTGATGATAAGCGCACAGAAGCGCGTATTTGTGCAACCCAAGCGTTGTATCAAGTTATTTTTGTAGGTATGGATATAAACCATGTTAGCGATAGTTTTAAATTACATGAAATCCCAAATCGTAAAGCAGATAAAAAAATATTCAAAGTTATAATGGAAGATGCTAGTGAGCGTTTAGAACAGTATCTTAAGCTTATAGAGGCTCATTTAAATGAAGATTGGGTCATGGATAGAATGGATCCGGTTGCTAAATCTATTTTAGTTGCCGCAATTGCTGAGCTTTCTGGTTTTCCTAAAACTCCAGCAAAGGTTATTTTAAATGAATACATAAATATTTCTAAAGGATTTTTAGAAGATAAAGATGTTAAATTTGTAAATGCACTCCTAGATAAAGTTATTTCTAAGGTTCGTTAAATATTTCTACTATAATAATTAATAAATCCACAAACAGAATTTTTAACATGGTTAGCTATTTCTTTTTCGCTTGGCTGTTTTATGTTTAATAGTGCCTGTAAATGAAATTTACCCTGTATTATGGCTATAAAATAATCTGCTGCTTGGCTAGGATTTTGAATATTGAACTTTTCAAGCTTATTAAGACTATTTAAGTATTTAGCTAGCTTGGTATGGTTTTTTGCTGGGCCATTTTGATAAAATATTTTGGCAAGTTGAGGATTGTTTGTGCTTTCACTTATTACAAGCCTAAAAATTTCAATACCTTGCTTGCTAGTAAGTAGGGTTAAAAGGTTTACCCCAATGGTGTTTAAAGCCTTTTCTGCTGGTAAATTAAAAATTTTGTCATCATCCATTGGGCATTTTATTTGAGCGCAAATATTTTCCATTAACTCTTGGAATAAGTTTTCTTTATTCTGAAAATAGGTGTAAATTGTCTGTTTAGATACATTTGCAGTTGTAGCAATATTAAGCATACTGGTTTCATTAAAACCATTTGCTATAAATAACTGCTTAGCAGCTTTTAAAATTGCATCTTTCTTGCTATTTTTTGAAGTTTTTGTATCCATATTGTAAATATACATATTTCATACTGGACTGTCTAGTCTAAATTGTGTATATTAAGAAAGAATAATATAATTTAAGCAAATTTTTTATAAAAAGGTAATAAAATGAGTACAAAAAATAATTGGATAACAAGTTATGCAGGGTTTATTATAAAATGGCGCTGGCTTGTAGTTTTATTTACTATAATTATGGTTGTAGGTTTATCTGCTGGTGCAAGATTTTTAAAACTTGATACAGATTATCGTGTATTTTTTAGTGATAAAAATCCTCATTTAATTGCCTTTGATAAATTACAGCAGGTTTTTAGCAAAAGTGATAACGTTATGTTTGTTATTAAGCCTAAAACTGGTGATGTTTTTCAGCCAAAAGTGCTAGAGCTTATACAAGAAATAACAACCGAAGGTTGGCAGTTGCCTTATTCTAGTAGGGTTGATTCCATTACTAATTTTCAACATACAATCGCTGAAGGTGATGATTTAATTGTTGCAGATTTAGTAGAAGATGCACCAAGTAGCTACACCAAAAAACAACTAGAAGCCAAAAAGGAAGTGGCAATAAATGAACCACTTTTAAGAAATAGGCTTATTTCACCAGATGCAACCACAACAGGAATAAACGTAACAGTTCAATTGCCAGGAAAAGATATTTACGAAGTGCCAGATGTAGCAGCTGCTGCTAATAAAATGATAGAAAAAATAGCTCCTAAGTATCCAGATGTTAAAATTGCGATATCTGGAATTATTATGATGAATGCTTCGTTTTCTGGTGCATCAATACAAGATATGAAAACTTTAATACCATTTATGTATTTGGCATTACTTGTAATGATGTTTTTCTTCCTGCGCTCTTTTTGGGGAACGTTTGCAACATTGTTAATAATTAGTTTTTCTGCTGCTAGTGCTATGGGTCTTGCGGGCTATTTAGGTATTCATTTAACACCGCCCTCTGCTATTTCACCCACTGTTATTTTAACGCTAGCAATAGCTGATAGTATTCATATTCTGGTTAGTTTCTTTCATGAAATGCACAAAGGAACAGATAAAACATCTGCTATTAAGGAAAGTTTACGCATTAATATGCAACCAGTATTTTTAACTAGTTTTACAACTGTTATTGGTTTTCTTGCCCTTAATTTTTCTGATGCTCCACCATTTCATGATTTAGGAAACATTACCGCTATGGGTGTTGTTGTTGCCTTTATATATTCAGTTTTTCTTTTACCTGCATTGATTTCAATATTACCAATTAAAGCAGATAAAAAACCAGAAAATCACCACACACTAATAGATAAACTTGGTGAATTTGTAATAGCTAATCATAAAAAACTTCTTAAAATTATGCTTATTGTTGCTGTTATTTTAATAGCTATGATACCTAAAATTGAATTAAATGATGAATTTGTTAAATACTTTGATAAAAGCATGAAATTTAGAACAGACACAGATTTTATGATGGAAAACTTATCTGGTATATATACAATTGATTATGCTTTAGGTGCTGGTGGTGAACACAAAATATCTAACCCACAATATTTAAAATATGTAGATGAATATACTAAATGGTTACGTGCTCAGCCAGAAGTTGATCATGTTTATTCAATCACAGATATTTTTAAACGCTTAAATAAAAACCTCCACGGAGATGATGAAAGCTGGTACAAACTACCAGATAGCAACAATTTGGCAGCACAATATTTATTACTATATGAAATCTCATTACCGTATGGACTAGATTTAAATGATAGAATTAATGTAAAAAAATCTGCTACTCGTTTAAGTGTAACTTTGGGTGATTTAAGCACATTACAAGTAAAAGCATTTAAATATAGAAGTGAAAAATGGCTAAAAGATAATACTCCTGAATATATGCATGCAACAGGATCAAGCCCTGTTATTATGTTTACCTATATTTCAGAAAGAAATATTCATAGCATGATTAAAGGTAATATAATTGCATTTTTATTAATATCTTTGGCTATTATGTTTGCCCTAAGAAGTATTAAGCTTGGCTTAATTAGTTTAATCCCGAATATACTGCCTGCTGGTATGGCATTTGGTGTTTGGGGCTTACTTGTAGGGCAGGTTAATATGGCTGTTTCTGTTGTTGCTGCTGTTAGTTTGGGTATTATTGTAGATGATACTGTTCACTTTTTAAGTAAATATCATCGAGCAAAAATAGAAAAAGGTCTGCACACAAAAGATGCAATTAAATACGCGTTTAGCACAGTAGGTAGTGCTTTAACAGTAACAACTGTAATTCTTGTTGCTGGCTTTAGCGTACTTATGCTTTCTACATTTGAAATGAATAGTACTTTAGGGTCATTAACATCTATTGCTTTAATCTTAGCTTTATTGGTAGATTTCCTACTTCTTCCACCATTGTTAATACTTATAGATGATATGTTAAATAAAAGAAAAGGAATAAAATAATGAATACTAAAATTAAATTATTAATCGGAATGTTTTTGTTATTTTCAACAACTGCAAATGCTTTAACTTTGGCAGATATAAAAAACATGGAAAAATCAAAAACACCGGAACAAATTGGTTTAATGATAGCTACAGAAATTAAAGCCAGAGATACAGGTTATGAAAGCACAACAGCAAACCTAACCATGATACTAAAAAATGCATATAATGAAGAAAGTATCCGTAAAATCCGCAATAAAACTTTAGAAGTTCCAGATGCAAGTAAAGGTGATAAAACCTTGGTTATTTTTGATGAACCAAGAGATATTGCAGGAACAGCATTTTTAACTCATTCAAATATTTTAAAAGCTGATGATCAATGGCTATATTTACCAGATTTAAAAAGAGTAAAAAGAATTTCATCTAAAAGTAAATCTGGCTCATTTATGGGTAGTGAGTTTTCTTATGAAGATATTTCATCACAAGAAGTGGCCAAATATACATATAAATACATAGCTGAAGAGGCTTGCGATAACAATATTAAATGTTTAAAAGTTGAAGCTTACCCAGCTTACAAATATTCTGGCTATACCAAGGAAGTTTTATGGATAGATGCTGAACGTTTTATCCCTATTAAAATTGATTATTATGATCGTAAAAAATCTTTATTAAAAACTCAAACTTTTGAAGGTTATCACCAGTATGAAAATAAATACTGGCGCCCAGCTATTATGGTTATGAAAAACCATCAAAATAATAAAAGTACTATTTTAAAAGCAGAAAACTATGTTTTTAAAAGCGGTTTAAAAAGTTCTGATTTTACTAAATCTAAACTTAAAAGATTAAGATAAAACACTTGAATAAATGTTAAAATATATCTTCATAATCCTGCTAATCCCCCAAGTTTCTCTTGGGGGAGAGTTGCGTGGCTATATGGCAGGGGAAATAAGTGTGTTTCGTCAAGCACCGCAATATGCAGGGCAACAAGGTACAATAAACACGGCATTTTTACTTCAACCAGAATATATTAAAGAGCAAGGTAAAAACCTGTTTACCGTAAAACCATTTTTACGCTTAGATAAAAATGATTCGCAAAAATCTCATGTAGATATGAGGGAATTATCATGGAATTATTTTGCCGATGATTGGGAATTTATGGCAGGTATAGGCAAGGTATATTGGGGGGTGGTAGAAAGCCGTCATTTGGTGGATATAATAAATCAAACAGACACTCTAGAAACCATAGATGGAGAAGAAAAATTAGGTCAGCCTTTAATTCAAATAGCAACTCTACAAGATTGGGGGACTATTAGATTTTTTGCTATGCCGTACTTTAGAGAACGGGAATATGGTGGGGTTAAATCTCGTTTACGCACATCTAAAATTATAGATACAGATAGCGCAAAGTTTGAATCTCCATTAAATGAAAGAGCGCCGGATTTTGCTATTAGATATACTCATTATATTGGTGATATAGATATTGGTTTGGCTAATTTTTATGGTACTAGCCGTGAACCGTTATTTCAATCTGGCACAAATAAAGCTGGGCAAAGTGTGTGGATACCTTACTATCAACGAATAAATCAAACCAGTATTGATGTTCAACTAACAACTGAAGGGTGGTTATGGAAGTTAGAAGGAATAACTGTTAGCGGGCAAGGCGAACGTTTTAACGCTGTTAGTGGTGGAGTGGAATATACACTCTATCAATTGTTTGATAGTGAAGCAGATTTAGGCTTAATCGCAGAATATCATCGTGATGATAGAGGTAGAAATGCACCCATAACTCAATTTGATAATGATAGTTTTATTGCTACTCGTTTGGCTTTTAATAATGCTGATGATACTCAAATTTTAGCAGGAATGTTCATAGATAATAATACGTCAGAACATACCTTTTCCATAGAAGCAAGCACCAGATTAACTGATAAATGGAAGGTTGAACTAGAAGCAACAGTTTTTGCAGGCTCATTTACAGGAACAAGTGGCTTTGCTCAAAAAGATGATTTTGCAATACTAAGGTTATCTCGTTACTTTTAATTGTGTTACACTAAATGTATGAATATTACAGATTTATATAAACTTTGGCAAAAAGTACATGATAAACCAATGGGTAATTGGTTTTTTAGCCGTACAATTAGCGCAGTTGTTCCTTATACTGGCGGGTTGAAGGCTAGGGTTAAAACTTGGCAACAAGGCTATGCAAAAGTTGAGCTTGCTGATATAAAAGCTAATCGTAATCATTTAAATTCAATTCATGCTGCCGCTTTAACTAATCTAGGTGAATTTGCTAGTGGCTTGGCGCTAACTTCTATGTTTGATAACAAAATCCGCGGTATCCCAAATAATATTAACGTAGATTTTATTAAAAAAGCACGTGGCAAATTAAGTGCTGAATGTAAAACTAAACTACCTAATTTTAAAAATGAAACACAACATACTGTAACAGCAGAAATTAAAGATACTACTGGAGATATTGTTGCAAAAGTAAGTGTTACATGGAAACTAAGTAAAATATAATGGCAAAAGATAATATTTTTTTACAACAAACAGGGGTTAAGTATCCTATAATTTGTGGGCCGATGTACCCATGTAGTAACCCTGAACTTGTGGCTGCTGCTTCAAATGCCGGCGCTTTGGGAATTATTCAACCAATTTCATTAACTTATGTTCATGGTTATGATTTTGCTGAAGGGATAGATTACATAAAATCATTAACTAATAAACCATTGGGTATGAATTTATTAATTGAAAAAGGTTCTAAAAAATACCATCAAAAAATGGTTGAATGGCTAGATATAGCTTTAAAAAAAGATATAAAATTCTTTATAACATCACTAGGTAAGCCAGATTGGGTAGTTGAAAAAGTTCATAGTTGTGGTGGCTATGTTTACCACGATGTAACCGAAAGTAAATGGGCAGAAAAAGCAGTACAAGCAGGTGTTGATGGCTTAATTGCGGTGAATGATAGAGCTGGTGGTCATGCAGGTAATTATAAATATGATAAATTAATTAACCAATTAAAAAAATTTAATCTACCAGTTGTTTGCGCTGGCGGAATTAGTGATAATACTGGATATAATCAAGCGTTATCAGAAGGTTATGTAGCAGTGCAAATGGGTACAAGGTTTATTGTAACCACCGAATGCACAGCAAGTGATAGCTACAAACAAGCAATTATTAAAGCAAAAGAACAAGATATTGTTTTAAGTGAAAGAATAACAGGTGTACCAGTTTCTGTTATTAATACAGAATTTATTCAAAAAAATGGTTTAAAACCCAGTAAAATAGAAAAATTCTTTTTGTCTCGTTCTAAACTTAAATATATTATGCGTACTATTCTTGCCTTAAAATCATTGTGGAGCTTAAAACGCTCATCAATAAAACAAACGGGCAAAGATTACTTACAAGCAGGAAAAAGTGTAGAAAATATAAATTCGGTACTTTCTGTTCAACAAGTTATTGATGAATTAGTAACTTAATCTTCTTCTTGAACTTCTTTTTCTTCTGTAATAATTTCTGCTTGGCGTTTGGCTGTTACAAAACTGCTTAGTTCATCTAAAACACCATCAATACCCATTTTTGCAGGGGAAGAAATAACATGAATTTGCTTACCAGTAACTTTAGTAAATTGTTTAGCTTTATTAATTATTTCATCTTCAAATGATGCATCTGCTTTAGTTAAAGCTATACATTCTGGTAGATCTGCTAGTTTTGTGCCGAATTCTTTATCATATTCTTCTAGCTCATTACGGATAACAGCGTATGATACCTCTGGTAATTCTTCAACCATTCCATCAATAAGATGAAGTAGGGCGCTACATCTTGAAACATGTTTCAAAAACTGTTGTCCTAAACCTTTACCAGCATGAGCGCCAGCAATCAGCCCTGGTAAATCCGCCATTAACATATCTGTTTTATAATGCCTAACCATACCTAAATGAGGTTTTAATGTAGTAAAAGGATACCCAGCAATACGCGGTTTAGCTGCACTAACACTAGAAATAAAAGTTGATTTACCAGCATTAGGATAACCAAGTAAACCAACATCAGCTAAAACTTTAAGTTCAAGCCTTACCATCATTTCTTGTTTTGCGCCACCAGGAGTATTTTGGCGTGGTGTACGGTTAACCGATGAAACAAAAGATGCGTTTCCTCTGCCGCCATGTCCACCTTTTAGGGCTAAATATTCTTGTCCATCCTTGGTGATATCCATTAAAATGTCGCTGGTTTCATCGTCTATTATTTCTGTACCCAGCGGTACTGGAATGTAAATATCATCGGCACTTGAACCAGTTCTATTTTTCCCCATACCAGGCTGACCATTTTTAGCCTTAAAGTGCTGTTTAAATTTATAATCAATTAAAGTATTTAGGTTTCTGTTACCAATAAAAATAACATCGCCACCTTTACCTCCGTTACCGCCATCTGGGCCACCAAACTCAACACAGCGCTCACGTCTGAAACTTACACAACCATCCCCACCTTTTCCTGAATATAGGGCAATTCTTGCTTCATCTATGAATTTCATTTGTTAATCCTTTAATTGCTATAAAAAAGACCACTAAAATGTGGCCTTTTTAAAATCATTTTTAGTGAAGAAAACTAAACTATTATAGGTCTACATTCACAAAAGTGCGGTTTTTGTAACCTTTTTTAAAGCTTACATTACCATCTTTTAGGGCAAATAAAGTATGATCTCTGCCGATACCTACATTTTCACCAGGGTGGTATTTTGTACCACGTTGACGAATAATGATATTACCAGAAATAACATTTTCACCACCAAATTTTTTAACACCTAGTCTACGACCTTCACTATCACGTCCGTTACGAGAACTACCACCTGCTTTTTTGTGTGCCATTTTTTAAACTTTCCTTAAATTAAGTGGGCTATTATTTAGCCGCTGCTTTTTTAGTTGCCGCCTTTTTTGGGGCTGCTGCTTTTGTTTTACCACCTTTTGTAGCAATATCTGTGATTTCAATCACTGTAAGATATTGACGGTGACCTTTTTTACGTCTGTAGTTTTGGCGACGTTTCTTTTTAAAGATAATTACTTTTTTATCTCTCATTTGCTCTGTTACTTTTGCAGAAACAGTTGCGCCTTCTACTAGTGGAGTACCCACAGTAACATTATCACCATCAGCTAGTAACATGATTTGGTCTAAAGTGATAGTTTCACCTACTTCACTCATAACACGTTCAATGCTTACTTTATCACCTTTTTGGACTTTAAGCTGTTTACCACCACATTTTAAAATTGCGTACATAATATTTAATTACCTAATATATTTAATTGTTGAAACTTGATTTTAATACGTTACTTTAAGCCTTGTGTCAAGTGTAATTAGAAAAACATAGTAATTAAATTATTATATATTGTAATTGTAGTTATTTTAAAACCCCTATATAGTGCATATACAGTGATTAAACTTAATATTAAAAAGAAAGTAAGGTAAATTGCATAGTATAATTTTAGCACTTGTTGCTTGTTTTATAAGTACTTCTAGCTTAGCAGAGGAATTTGTATACGAAAAACCGCAACAGCAAGAACAAACAATAGTAATGGATAAACAACAATTAGCAGAATTAGTTGTGGAAAAATCTCATATGATGGATGCTTTATCTATTATTATAGATAGTATGCGTGAAAATTCCACAGATATAGTTTTTTCTGATAGTGTTTTAGCAGTAAATAAAGATTTATATTTAAAAAATGCTAGTCAGCTTTTGGCTTCTCAGTTTAGTGAAGGAGAATTACAGGCACTATTAAATTTTTATAGCACCGAAGAAGGGGCAAGTATTGCTGTTAAAATGCCTTATTTTCAGGCTGCAATGGGTAAAATTTTGGAAAATATGATTGTGAGTGAAAGTAAAGAACTGTCTTTAGAATAATTATTCCAAATAAAATGTCAGTTATTTAATTAAAGTATCTTTTCATAAATAAGTGGGAAGAGAATAATAAAGAAATAATTATGATTAAATTAATTTTACTTTTAGTAGCAGTTGCTTATTTAGGGGATTACAGTACTAAAGATATATCTACATTTATTGAGAAAAAAGGTGAAGCTATCATAGCAAAGCTAGATAAAAGTATCCCATCTAAACAAAGCCATGGAAAACAAAAATTAGTAGTTGATCAAGGGCGTATTACTAGAGAAAACGAGGCTTATAGATTAAAAGCAGCAAGAGGCTAATTACTATACTCTTGCAATTTACTAAATATAACCTTACAATTTAACTAATATCAACCTGTGGAGGATTTAAATTTGCCTTTACAGGCATCTTTTTTATCTTTTTACAGGGTTTCTGATTGTTTAATAATTTTTTTTAAAACTTAGGAGCTAATCATGAGTACTCAATTTGGTAAACCAGTTGTAGGTAGTATTTGGGAGGTATTGAAAGATGCCGTTGTTACCCTTAATGGAGATGTTGATAACCCCAATTACGGGGTGATGAAAAAGGGTGAACGCCCTACGGTTCTCAACGGTGGTACTGTTGAGATTATTGAAGTTGAAGGTGGTCAAGCCCTTATGTGTTACACGGGCTTTATGAATGGTTGCACCTATGCGCCAACCGGTTCAACATTCTGGGGGAACTTAGATGGCCTGCGCAAACTGGGTGACGACGAAAGCGCAGAAGAAGTCCGCGCTCAAGGGTTTGAGCGCATGCGCTTAAAAATTGTTAAACAAAATGAGGAACAGGGAAGTTCCTCCAGCGGTTGCTGAAATAGCAACAAAAAACCAGTGCATTGCACTGGTTTTTTGTTATGTTGTAGGTTATTTATTTACGTAAATTATACTGTTTACGCCCTTGTGGTTCGTGGTAAATACGCATTAACATATCACCTAAAATACCCATACCAATAAGTTGAACCCCCATAATTATTAGCATTACAGCTAAAATTAGTAGTGGTCTGTTACCAATATTTTCACCAAAAATCTTTAAGGCTGTTAGGTAAGCACCAAGCAGTACACCAAAACCAAGTGAAACAATACCTGTCATACCAAAGGCATGAAGTGGGCGGTGAAGGTATTTAAGTAAAAAGCGTAAAAGTAGTACATCTAAAAATACTCTAAACATTCTGCCAATATTACCATATTTAGATACACCAAATTCTCTAGCATGGTGAGTAACTTCCACTTCCACTACTTTTGCACCATTTTGTGCTACAATGGCAGGTATAAAGCGGTGTAGCTCACCGTAAATTTTTACTCCGTCCATAACTTCTGCTTTATAAGCTTTTAAAGAACAGCCAAAATCATGCAGAAAAACACCGGTAACATGCCCCAAAAGTTTGTTAGCTTGTCTTGAAAGAAAAGAACGGAAGGCATCATCTTTACGGTTTTTGCGCCAGCCAGATACAATATCTGCATTTTCTTTTTTCATAACATCTAAAAGCATAGGGATATCACTTGGATCATTTTGTAAATCACCATCCATTGTAATAAAAACTTCACCTTTTGCGTTATCAAATCCTGCTTGCATGGCTGCGGTTTGTCCGTAGTTTCTGCGCAAGTACAGTGGTTTAAATTCTTTGCACTTTTTGGCTTCTTTTTTCATTACTTCTACTGTTTTATCACTAGAGCCATCATCTACACCTAAAAGTTCCCAAGTTAAATCTGTTTTTTTCATGGTATTTTGAATGCTTTTTATTAAATGAGGGAGAGACTCTTCCTCATTATACATAGGTACTATAATAGATATATCAATTTTGTTAGACATTAGTGTATCCTTCTTTTTAAGTTGTAGTCTGCTTCAATTAAACAGTAACCACCATTACATGATTTTTTTAGTTTAAACCTTTTTGGAATAAATTTCATTGTTTCTTTTACATGCTGCATATCCACAGCTAGCATATTGTGCTTTTTGAATATTTCATTACGCAATTGAGCTGGTGCATCAACAGGTGTAAATTCCTTGCCACTTATAAATCTTACACTTGGTTGGTGCATTGCAACAAAAAATAGTTTTGTATCTTTGGTTGAGTTTTCTTTTATTTTTTCACCTATATTAGCTAGTGGTTGTTGAGCATAAGCATAAATAGTAGGAACAACAGAAAGTACAAGTAGTAAATAAGCACTAAAAGTTGATGTTATTAAAATTGCAATTCCTTGGCGGTGTCCATTAGTTAAAAATATAAACCCAGTTATAGTACCAATTAATAAAATTGCACCTATAATAATTGGTGCTATACCAATACTAATATTTTGTGAAATTATACTTAAAAGCATTGGATCTGTAATTGTTGGGATTGTTAAATCAAACTTTTCAGCAATCAAGTTTATATATGGCATAAGCTTACCTTCACCAGTTGCTGCACTTGGTAGCCATTTAAATACTATAAATAAACCAGATAAGGCAATACTAATTGGCAATATTAAAACAAAATTTAATTTACTAAGAGGTGTGTTTTTTATTTGTTCAAGTCTCCAAGCAATTAGAATTGCTGCCCCAGGAAGAGCAGGAACAATATAATGAGCAAGCTTAGTAGCAGAAAAACTAAAAAATACCACAACAGTAATAAACCAAACTAAACCAATTAATGGTAATACTTTTTCAGCTTTATCAGATTTAAATAAACCAGAAAAATTATTAATAACCTGCCAAATAGCACTTGGTAAAATAAATGCCCATGGGAAAAACCCAATTAATAGCACCCAAATATAATACATACCAGATTGGCTATGAGAATTACCAAAACCACCTAAAAATCTATCTAGGTTGTGTTTAAAAATAAATTCATTAAAAAAATCTAAACCGTGTTGATCATATATCATTTTAACCCAAGGAATAAATGTAATAAAAATAGCAAGTAAGGTTACAAAAATATTTAATCTTTTTAAATTGTGGATAAAACTACCATAAAATAAAACCGTACAACCTACCGCAACTAAGGGTATCATTAGGGCAATAGGGCCTTTGCTTAATAAGCCTGCACCTATTAAAAAACCAGCAATAATAGATGGCATAATACGTTTTTCTATGGCAAAAATATTGCTCATTATAAGTAATGATGCGGTTAAACTAAAAAATATTAATGCCATATCTGCTACTGCTGCGCGGGCTAATATTAAAAATGATAGGTTTATGCCTAAAACTGCACTGGCAATTAATGAAAATCTACCGTTAGCTGTCATTCCTTCCAAAATAATATAAAAGCAGATAATAGTTAAAAATGCGAGCAATGCAGAAGGTAAGCGAGCGCTAAGAGGTGAAATATCCAAATATTTCATACTAACAGCCTGCATCCAATATATCATTGGTGGTTTGTGGTAGCGTGGCTCTCCGTTATATGCAGGGGTAACATAGTTACCTGTTGTAAGCATTTCGGCGCTTGCTTCGGCAAAAATTGCTTCATCTACATCAAATAAACCGTATCTATCTAGCCCTGAAAAATATAGTGTAGCAACTGCTGTTAGTACTACTAATACCAACATTGCAATTGTATTACTGTTTGAAG
>JALTLI010000118.1 GCA_027005635.1 Alphaproteobacteria bacterium | reverse complement strand
ATTTAACATCCATTCGATTTTTCATATTTTCAAGTAAAATGAATCCTTGCCCTTCAATTATATCAAAGATTCCAGAAACAGTTTTATTTTTATAACTAAATTTTAATCTTGGTGATTTAAAATATTCTCTTTTTAAAAAACCAGAATTTAAAATAAATAATAAACATTTAGCTAATTGGTTAAATGTAAAGCAAAATAAAAGCTACAGCTACCTAGATTTAATAAAGCATCAGCGTATTATTAATGAAAAAATAGCAACTATCAGAAAAAAACAACCATCTGATATGCAACCAGAAGAAAAAGAATTAGTAGCTATATGGTACAAACTTACAATCCTTTCTAAGGATATTGATAGTAAAATATTAGCTATAGTACCTCCTCAATGGAATAACAATGAAAATTGGTCATCTCCATGGCAAATTTTCAATAATGGAGGAGGTTCTCCAGCAACTGCAAAATATTTAGATTTATGGCAAAAAATGGCTACATATTATTCAACTAATAATATAGATAATTGGCATAAAACAGCTATAGAAACTCAACAATATAGCACTCAAATAAGCAAAAAATATATAAACCCAAACATATTAAAGCTAGAAGTTTTATATAATAAATTGCAATTATTTAAAGTTAGTTTAGCTTTATATATCTTCACACTTATATGCTTAATGTTCAGCCCAATATTATGGCGTAAAATATTTACTAAAACCGCTAAAATAAGCATTATTAGTGGGGTAATATTCCATTTTATAGGGCTATTAATGCGCATTATAATTATGCATCGCCCACCAGTAACTACTTTATATGAATCCATAATTTTTGTTGGTTTAATAGGTGTAATTTTTGCCTTAATAATAGAACATAAAAAACAGGATAAAACTGGTTTAATAATAGGTGCAATATTAGGATCTAGCCTGCAATTCATTGGTATGCGCTATTCAGCAGATGGTGATACATTAGGTATGCTAAGTGCCGTACTTAATACCAACTTTTGGTTAGCAACCCATGTGGTAACAATTACCATTGGATATGGCTGTTGTTTGGTTGCTGGGGTACTTGGTCATATATATTTAGTTCAAAAAGCAATAGGATACACAACCACAAGGTTAAATGATATAATGAAGAACATGTTAGCTGTTAGTTTAGTAGCTTTATTCTTTGCAGTTTTAGGTACTATTCTTGGCGGTATTTGGGCAGATCAATCATGGGGACGCTTCTGGGGCTGGGATCCAAAAGAAAATGGAGCGATGTTTATATGTTTATGGTTAATTTGGATTATTCACGGTAGGATATCAGGACTCATTAAACCATTTGGTTTTGCAATATCCATGATATTAACAAATGTAGCTGTAGCATTAGCATGGTTTGGAGTTAATTTATTAGGTGTAGGCTTGCACTCATACGGTTTTACTAGCGGAATAGCTATGAATTTAGCAATTTTCTGTATATCTGAAATTTTATTTATTATTATAATAAGTAGCTATATACTATACAAGAATAAGCAGGCAACAGTAAAATGAGAACAAAAATAGCAATAGTATTACTAATTATATTGGCTAATATAACTGTATATCTATATGATTATTTTAGTACTCCACAATTAATGGAAGAGCAAAAAAAAGAAGCAAACTTCAATAAATTACCAGAAATTGAATTAACTTTATTTAACGGCAATAAAATTTCTCCGCATACAATGAAACAGCCAACAATACTTCTTAATTTCTGGGCGTCTTGGTGTACTACCTGCGTTGAAGAAATGCCGGATATGATAAAACTAGCTCAAAAAATGAATGGAAAACTAGGGCTAATATTTTTATCTATTGATGAAAATGAAGCTATTGCCAAAAAATTCAAACAAAAACTAGCCAACCAAGGTATAAATGTAAATGCTAAAAATATATATTGGGCACGGGATAAAAACAAAGATATATCATTAAATAAATTCAATGTAATAAAAGTGCCCGAAACAATAATAATAAATAAAAACAAAGAGATGACAAGCAAAATAGTTGGCAAATATGATTGGTCGTACCAAAATATTAGCGCTATGTTAAAATAATGAACATAAATTCACTAGAATCAAATATTTGGAAGTATGCAATATTTCTAATTACCAATAAAAGAGTATATATGACAATTTTATCTGCATATTACCTCTCTATTCCTGAAACTACAACCCAAGATATAGGTTTAATACTATTTTGGGGAAGTATTTCTAGATTTATTTTTGAAATACCCAGTGGTTATTTTTCTGATAAAATAGGCCACAAACAGTCTCTCATTTTATCACGTGTACTTATGCTATTATCTACAATATTTTTTCTGATAGCTGAAACATTTTTGCCTTTAGTTATAGGGACAATTCTGTTTGCTATTTCATTTTCATTTACCACTGGTACAGGGTCTGCATTTATGCATGAAACCCTCCAAGGATTAGGCAGAGAAGATGAATATAGTAAAATCATGGGCAAAATTAAAGCAATAGGCTTTGCAGTGCCAATTCCGCTATTAGTGCTAACCCCATTTCTTGTTTCTATTGATTTTAAAGCTCCTTTTATTATCGCCTTAATAATAGATATTATTGGATTATTAGTAACAATATCTATGGTAAAACCACGTACAAAACAATCCCATATAGAAGAAATAAACAATAAAAATTTCAAACAAGTTATCCAAGAAGGTTATAAATTAAATTTCTTCCAATTCGCCTTGTTTACTGGATTAATAGGAGGAATTATTATAAGTATTTTATCATTCAGACCAGCATATCAATCATTCTTAGAAATCCCTATAATGTACTACGGAATATTCTTTGGGATTGGGCGCGGTTTGGCCTCAATAGTACTTGCATATAGTGGCAGAATTAAAAATATGTTTAATATTTATTCATTTTCTAAGTTTATCCTTATTGCATATTCACTTATTATTCTAGCTTTGGGTGTAACAAATAATGCTTTTATAGTTATAGGAATATTCATATTTATAAGTGTGTTACATATGGGATTACTACAGGTAGAAGAAGGATTCATGCTAGAAATAATAAAAGATAGTAAATTCAAGGCAACCTTATTATCAATGAAATCTCAAATAGGAGCAATAGCAAATGGGGTATCGGCTTTCTTTATTGGTTATATAGTACTAAGAACCTCATATCAAGAAAGTTTTCTGTATTTATCATTTGTTTTTATTGCAATATTGCTACCAATATATATTTATATGCGTAAAACTAATAAATTTAGAACCAAGTAAAATAGTTACTACTCCTCAATAACAGGAAACCCGCTATAATGCCATGCCATAATTCCGCCAACTAAATTATATGGGATAATATCTGTTTCTTGCATAATCTTTCTACAAACAGCAGCAGATCTAGCACCAGAACGACAAATAACTATTAACTTTTTATCAGCCAAATCAGGCAGTTGTGATACTTCAAAGCTTGATTGCGCCAAAAGTTTACAATTTTCAATATGCATCATATCATATTCACCTTGCTCTCTTACATCAATCATAACTGCATCATTATTATCTAGCATCTCTTTGGCTTGTTGTGCGTTTACTTCTTGTATTTCACTCATTTTTTTATCCTTATTAAACCATTTGGTTATATTTATTCTTAACATTTATTCAACCTTTTAGTTAATTATCCTATAAATCCTATTTCAAACTATAGAAACCTCTGCAAAACCCAGAAGCTTGCGTTTTGGGATGAAAATTTGATTTTGCGAGGTCGTGGAAACGTAAACATATACTTAATATGTGCGTCCCGCGAAAGCCGAGTAAAAGTAAATTTTCGCCCAAAGATGGTTTTTGCAGAGTTTTCTATAAATTTTATTTCCATTTAATTGAGCACCCCATTGATGGCGCCTGCTCTAGTGTTGTTTCACCAGTTTCAGCAACTTCAATCATTGCATTTAATAGCTCTAAATCTGCATTTTCATCAATTGGATTATTTTTATTGCTATCCAATCTGCCTCTGTATTGTAATTTTAAATTTTTATCAAAACCAAAGAAATCAGGGGTACAAACAGCATCATAAGCCTTTGCAATTTCTTGAGTTTCGTCTATTAAATAAGGAAATGTAAATTCATTTTCTTCGGCAAACTTTTGCATATTTTCATAGGAATCTGCTGGATAACTTTGAGTATCATTGCTCATAATAGCCACCACACCAATGCCATTTTCTTGAAGTTTTTCCATCACTTGCGGTAGCCTATCCAATATACCAATTACATACGGGCAATGGTTACATATAAACATAACAACCGTACCATTTTCT
>JALTLI010000117.1 GCA_027005635.1 Alphaproteobacteria bacterium | reverse complement strand
TAATATTACCATTTGGTGTGGCTATTTTTAAGTTATTATTTATGTTTTCTAGTAAATAAATATCTGCGTTATCCGCCAAAGAAAAAGTTATAGTTTTACTTGTTATTTTATGTTTGTATTTAGCATATACCTGCTGAGGCAAAACTAAAATTCCATTTTTTGTTAAACCATTTTGAATAGATAATTTTTCATCAGCAAGCTCATCTAAATCAACAAAATTACCAATATGAGCAGGCGCAATATTAGTAATAACTGCAATATTTGGCTTTACCAGATCTACTAACGGCTTAATTTCACCAATATGATTAGTACCTATTTCAATAACAGATACATGCTTTTGCTTTGCCATTCTGCATAAAGTTAATGGCACACCCCAATGATTATTATAGCTTTTTTCTGGTTTATGAGCATCACTTATTGTTGCAAGCATATTAGTTAAACTTGTTTTACCACTGCTTCCAGTAATTGCAATTCTTTTTCCTGTATGATTTTCAACTCTGTTTTTAGCAAGAGTTGTTAAACTATTTAAAGTATCTTTTACAATTAATAAAGGAATATTAGCATCTACTTTTTCAGAAACCAAACATGCACTTGCACCTTTTTGTATTGCTGTTTTTACAAAATCATGACCATCACGTTCGGCCTTTAAAGCAACAAATAAATCACCTTTTTGTAAAGTTCTAGTATCAATACTTATGCCAGATATATCTACATTTTCACCTTCAACTTTTAGTGAAAGAGCTTTTTGTATTTCATGTAAAGTCCAAAGCATTAGGCATAACTTTCTAGTAAATTATGTACAATTTTTCTATCATCAAAAGGAATAACTTCTTTACCTATAATTTGCCCATTTTCATGACCTTTACCAGCAACTAAAATTGTATCATTACTATTTGCCTTATTAATTGCGTAACTAATAGCTTCTTTTCTATCGGCAATATTTATAGCATCAGGGCAGGCAGAAATTATTTCCGTTCTAATTTTTTCAGGGTTTTCTGTTCGAGGGTTATCATCTGTTACAATTATATTATTTGCATATTTCTTAGCTATTTCACCCATTTGTGAGCGTTTTTGAATATCTCTATCTCCACCACAACCAAATACTAACCACAACTTACCAGTTATTTGAGGTTTTAATGATTTAATTGCATTTTGTAAGGCATCAGGGGTATGAGCATAATCAACAACAACAGTTGGTTTATTATTTTCAGAAATAACTTCCATACGCCCCGGAACAGAAGTTATTTTATTAACAACCGAAGCCACATCTTTAAAACTAGCACCACTTGCAACAGCCATTGCAACCGCTGTTGCTATATTTTCTGTTTGAAATTCTCCAACTAATGGCACAAAACAATTGTATTTTTCATTTTCATATAAAAGTTCAATTTCCATACCATTGTTTTGTATTTTTAATGGCTTAACCACAAGTTCCGCACTATGAGTACCATAAGTTAAAACCTTAATGCCTCTAGCCTTACACATAGCCATTAAAGGTAAGCATTCTGGTTTAGTAATATGGATAACTGCTGTTCCACCTTCTGTTAATAGTTCAGAAAACAACCTGTATTTTGCCGCAGCATAAGCTTCCATACTTCCATGAAAATCTCTGTGATCTGGGCTTAAATTAGTAAAAGCAGCAACATTAAATTTTATTCCATCAACCCTATGCAATGCTAAGCCATGACTACTAACTTCTAGTGCTGTATAGTTTATTCCACTTTTAGCAAGCTCATTTAAATATTTATGTAAAATAAGTGCTACCGGAGAAGTATAACCAGTATCAGCAATTTTATTATTTTGTGAATATACGCCCAAAGTACCAATTGTTGCGGTTTTATTTTTTAAGGCATTCATAATTTGTCGATAAAACCAAACAACCGATGTTTTACCATTTGTACCTGTAACTCCAAGCATATATTTGGGCATGGCAGAACATTCATTTTTTGCCCATTTTATTAAGCTTAGTGCAGGGTTTTGAGTATAAGTAACACCGGCAGTTTTAACATTAGAAATAACAGCTTTTGCACCATTATTTAAAGCATCAGCTATAATTTTTTCACCATTTTGAGATGTTATATTTTTATCAAACACAAAAACATCTCCCTTTTTAACAAGAAGAGAACTATCTACAACATTTTGAATTTCAAAATCATTTTCAATTTTAGTTTGCTGAGGCAACAAGCCTGAAAATTTCATCTAATTCTGCTCCATTTGGTGATTGCATTACAGGTTTGTTATACACTGGTTTAGATGTTTTTTTAACTTCTTTTTTATTTTTATTGCTTATTGATTTTTCTGCTATTTGAGTAACCTTTTCTGGCAACAAACCAATTAACGGGGCAGCACTACGTATAAAATCAGCAAATACCGGAGCAGCTATTCTACCACCACCACTTTTACCATCTATTTTACCTTCATCCATAACAATATTAACAACCATTTTTGGATTGTTTAACGGTAAAGCACCTACAAATGATGAAATGCTTTTATTTCTTATATATTTACCATGAATATTTTTTTCTGCTGTACCAGTTTTTCCACCGATATCATAACCAGCAACTCTTGCTTTATGGGCTGTACCATTTTGTGCTACATCTCGCATTAAATTACGCATCATTTTAACTGTATTCATGGAAACTACTTTTTCACCAATTTCAGGTTTTTTACCTGCTACCAAGTAAGGAGTTTTATAATAGCCATCACCAACTAAAGCACCTGCAGCAGCTGCAACATGTAAGTTTGTAACTGCAATTCCGTGTCCAAAAGCCATAGTTAAAGTATAAACCCTTCCATGACTACGCGGGTAAATACTTCTACCTTTTTCTGCAATATTAATATTAACCGGATCTAGCAAATTAAGTTTACGATAAAACTCTCTTTGTTCTTCAGATTTAAACATATCTGCAATTTTTGCAGCACCCACATTAGATGAATATCTAAATACTTCTGTTGCTGTTAATACACGTTTTTTTGCATGAAAATCTCTTATTTTAAATTTGCCTATTTTTATTGGTTTTCTGCAATCTAGTTTACTTAGCGGAGTTATTTTTTCTTCTTCTAAACCTTCTGCTAAAGTAAATATTTTAAATGTAGACCCCATTTCATACAAACTATAAGTTGCTCTATTTTGCCAAGTTTCTGGTGCAGAGTTACCATAGTTATTCAGATCGTAATCTGGTAAACTAACCATAGCAATAACAGATCCATCTTGTGGATTTAAAGCAACAGCAGATGCTCCCTTAGACCCGCTTTCTACCATTTTATTTTGCAATTTATTCCGTAAAATAGATTGCAAGCGTAAATCTATTGTTAAAGTAATATTTTCACCATTTTGTAATTGTTCATTGTAAGATTTTTCTATTCCAGAAATACCATTTCCTTCTCCATTAACCCCACCTAAAACATGAGCCATAATATTTTTTTGCGGATAAATACGCACATTTTCTTTTCTAAAATCTATCCCTGGCAAACCTAAATCATTAATATTTTTAACTTGAGTTGGTGTTAATTTACGTGCAAGCCAAACAAATCTTGCTTTTCTATTTAATTTCTTACGCAAAGATTTTTTACTTATACTTGGCATAACTTTACTAAGTTTAGTTACTACTTCATTTATATCCATAACACTTTTTGGGTCTGCATATAATGAACGAACTTCAATAGTAGTAGCAACAAGCTGACCATTAACATCATAAATATTACCACGCAAAGGAGCCTTATAAGTAATACTAGTAGGCGCGCTAACAGGTTCACTAACAGGTACAATCCCAATTAAAACTAAGTTAATACAAAGCCAAACAAACACACCAAATATTACAGATGAAACAGCATAACTACGCAGCCTAATATTTTTAATTTCATTAGCTTTAGTAAGTTTTTTAATTACCTTTTTTTTAGCTACACACTTTTTATTATTTTTTTTAATTTTACCATAAGAAAATAAATCCATTACTTACTTGCCTCCAAATGGATAAATTCCATTTTTGCAGGTATAATAGGCTGGTATTCAAATTTAGAAGAAAATTCAACCAATCTTTCATAACGAGAAAGGTACGCATACTCAAGCTTTAAAATACGAATATTTTTTTGTAACCTTTCTTTTTCTTCAATTAATTTTTCTTTTTGTTGAACTAACGCCTGTGCATCTGTTTTAACAACTAAAGTTGCAACAAATATTATTATTATAAAGCCCACACTAAAAACTAAAGATGAGAATTTCATAGCACCACCTTTTCTAAAACTCTTAACCTTGCAGAACGAGAACGAGGGTTTTTACTACATTCATCATCACC
>JALTLI010000116.1:6884-15379 GCA_027005635.1 Alphaproteobacteria bacterium | reverse complement strand
TTCACAAGTTATTTATAACTTAAATAGGCAAAAAAATATACTATATAGTAATGGGATATGTTAAAATATTTCTATGGAAATAATAATTTTAGCCGCAGGAAAATGTAGAGATAAAGCAATACTAGAGCTTATATCTCATTATCAAAGCCGTTTAAAACCTTTTTTTAAAAATAAAATTATTGAAGTTCCACAAGCAAATGCAAACAGGCCTGCTGATATTAAAAACGAAGAAGCTAAAACTTTTTTTAAAAAAATCCCAACAAAATCATTTATAATTGCCCTAGATGAAACTGGTGAAAGCCCAACTACCCGAAAATTTGCAACATTAATAAAAGCCAAGCAAGAAACAGGAGCTTTTAATAATTTTTGTTTTATAATTGGTGGTGCGGAAGGTTTAAGTGATGAAATCCGTCAAAAAGCCAATTATGTTTTATCTCTTTCAAAGTTAACTTATCCACATATGATGGTTCGCCCTATTATTTTGGAACAACTTTACAGGGTTGCATCTGTTAATTCTGGCCATCCGTATCACCGTGATTAATTTTTTATAAAAAAGTAATTAATTTTTTTTCATAACCGTTGTATAGTCCAGCTATGAAAAAAAATAACACTCAAAATAAAGCGCCAAAACCAATGCTATTGTGTATTCTTGATGGCTTTGGAATATCTGATAACACTAAAGGGAATGCGGTTAAACTTGCTAGCACTCCTACTTTGGATAATTTATATGCTAACTATCCTCATTCAAAACTTATTACTCATGGACAAAAAGTTGGCTTACCTCAAGGGCAAATGGGTAATTCTGATGTGGGGCATATGACAATTGGCTCTGGTAGAGTAATTCCTCAATCGCTAGAAAAAATCCAGCAAGATTTAAATAGTGGAAAATTTGAAAAGCGCCAAGACTGGCTAAATAATGAAGATAAATTAAAAAATGCCCGCCATATTCATATTGTAGGTTTAGTTAGTGATGGTGGTGTTCATTCACATTATTTGCATGCAACTGGGCTTATTAAAGTACTGGAAAAATATAATAAACCTGTTCTTATCCATGCCATTACTGATGGTAGAGATACCCAACCTAATGATGCAAAACAGCAGTTTGAAAATTTCACAGCATCTATTGAAAATTTTAATAATGCGCATATTGCCAGTGTTAGTGGTAGATTTTACACCATGGATAGAGATAACCGCAGTGAAAGAACTGCACCCGCTTATAATATGCTAAAGAATGCTGTTGGTCGCAAAGCATCTAGTTGGCAAGAAGCATTATTAAGTGCAGCTGCTAATTCTGAAACAGATGAATTTATATCCCCAACCATTTTGCGTCTACCAATAGAAACAAATATTAGCCATGATGATGTAGTTATATTTTTTAACTTTAGAGCAGATAGAATGAGGCAAATTGTTGGTTGTTTTGTAGAAGATAACCACCCTAATTTAATAACAATGACAAAATACGATAGCGCATTTTATAAAAAAACAAATATAATATATCCTCCAGAATTTCCTAAAAACACACTGGGAGAAGTTATTGAAAAACAAGGTTTAAACCAGTTACGTATTGCTGAATCTGAAAAATATGCTCATGTTACATTTTTCTTTAATGGTGGAACAGAAACACCCTATAAAAATGAAAAACGCATTGTTGTGCCATCACCAAAAGTAAAAACTTATAATTTAGCTCCTGAAATGTCATTGGTGGAAATTACAAAAGATTTATGCAGAGAAATAAAACTTAATACCCATGATTTTATTGTTTTAAATATTGCTAACGGAGATCAAGTTGGTCATAGCGGAGATTTAAAAGCTGCAATTACAGCGGTTGAATGTATAGATAAACATTTAGCTGAAATTTTAGCTGAAATGGAAAAATCTGGCGGAGAAACAATCATTATTGCAGATCATGGTAACTGTGAAGAAATGTTGCAAGAAGATGGCTCTCCTGCCACTGCACATACAACAAATCCTGTGCCGTGTATTTATGTTGGTAGAAAAAAATCAAGTATAAAAGATGGCTCTTTAGCTGATGTAGCACCAACTATTTTATACTTGATGGGTATTGATAAACCTAATGAAATGGAGGGTGAATGTCTTATTTCATTTCTTTAGTTATCTTTCTTTATTCTGGCTTAGCATTTGCTGAAGAAGGGTTAAATACAACTTTAAAATCAGTTGAGCAACAAATACTAGAATTAAACACAACCTTATTTAATGTTGAAGATAAAATTGATGAAACAGGTTTAAATTTACAACAAAAACAAAATGAAGAAGTAAAAATTCGTAAAAAACTAGTAAAACAATTAAACACTTTTAATAAAACAGTTAAAGATACTATACGAATACAGCGCTTACCACAAAAAGCTTTGTTTATTGTTGATGGTTTAAATGGTCATAATAAACGTAGAAATATTTTAGAAAAAGGGCAAAAAAATCTACAAACAAAAATAAAAAATGATAAAAAAATGCTGTCATCTTTATTAAAAAATTTATCTGAGCAGGAAAAAATGCTGGCTGATTTAACCTCATTGAGGGAAAATTTAATTGAAAAACAAACAAAGTTTAACAAATTAAGAAAAATTCAAATAAAACTACTTACCTTAAAAGATGAAGAAAAAGATAAGCTAATTGCTCAAGCAAAAAAATTAGAAAAATTACTAAATTTAAATGGCATCTTTAATAAAACAAAAAATAATTTAGTGAAAAAACATAGCACAACAAATATTAGCTATCATAACATGCCTGTAACTGGTATAATTATTAGTAATTATAAACAAAAAGATGAAAAAGGTATCCACTCTCAAGGTATTTCTATTTTAGCAACTCCTTCTGCCGAAGTAAAAGCAATCCAAGATGGTCATGTAATTTATAGTAATATATTTAGAGAATATGGGTATTTAGTAATTTTAGAACATAGTGACGGCTACCACACACTATATAGTGGATTAAACGGTGGCACTAAAGAAATTGGTGATTTTATTTCTGCAGGTGATACAATTGGTATATTGCCAGCAATTGAAAAACCTAAACTGTACCTAGAAGTACGCAAAGATGGTGTGGCAGTAAACCCAAACCAGCTACTAAAAATTAAAAAAAATTAATATTGGAATAATATAGATCATGAAAAAATATCTACTAGCCTTGCTTATAACTTTTATAACAATTCAACCATCATTTGCCATAACCGATGATGTATATGTAAAATTAAATACTCTAGCAAATGTTCTAGATAGAATTCGTACTAGTTATGTAAAAGAAGTAACTCAAACAGAAGTTATTGAAAACGCAATTAACGGCATGCTAACAGCACTAGATCCTCATTCATCATACCTAAATAAAGAAGATTTCAAAGGTTTGCAAGAACAAACTAGAGGTGAGTTTGGCGGTTTAGGTATAGAGGTAACCATGGAAAAAGGTGTGGTTAAAGTTGTATCACCAATTGAAGATACTCCAGCTTATGAAGCAGGTATTGAAGCCGGTGATTTAATCATTAAAATTGATGATAAAGATGTACAAGGTTTATCATTAAATGATGCTGTAGATATTATGCGCGGTAAAGTGGGCACCGATATTACAATTAAAGTATTCCGTGAATCTGAGAAAAGAGCATTTGATATTACTATTACCAGAGCAATTATTAAAATTCGTCCTGTTAAAACAAGGCTAGAAGCAGATGGTATTGGCTACTTAAGAATTACTTCTTTTAATGAACATGTTGAAAAAGAAATTAAAAAACAACTAAAAGAACTTATTAAAAAGAATGATAAAAAGCCTTTAACTGGGTTGGTTCTTGATTTACGTAATAACCCAGGAGGGTTATTGAATCAAGCAGTTGCTACATCTAATGCCTTTATAGAACAAGGTGAAATTGTTTCAACAAAAGGTAGAATTAAAGGGCAAAATTCTCGTTATAATGCCCGTGAAGGTGATTTATTAAATGGTGCGCCAATTGTTGTTTTAATTAATGGCGGTAGTGCATCAGCATCAGAAATTGTAGCAGGAGCATTACAAGATCATAAACGTGCAGTAATTATGGGTTCAAAATCATTTGGTAAAGGTTCTGTACAAACAATTATTCCATTACCGGGTGGTTCTGGTATGCGTTTAACAACTGCATTATATTATACTCCATCTGGTCGTTCAATTCAGGGTACTGGTATTACTCCAGATATTAAAATTAAACGAGTAAAAATTGAAGAACTTGATGATGTGGATTTCCCAACTGAAGCAGGTTTAAAAGGTCATATTAAAGTTAATGATGAGAAAAAAGATAAAAAAGACAAGAAAAAATCTGAGGATAAAAAGAAAAAAGATTACACCCTAGAACGTGCGTTAGGTGTAGTTAAAGCATTAAGTATTATCCAGAAATAACCACATTAAATGTGGATATGTAAAAGAATATGAGTAAACAAAATTATATTATAATCGCAATCGTACTATTTATGCTCTGCCTTTTTGGCGGAGCATATAGTCTTGTTTGGTACACATATAATAAGCACAAAGAAAATTCAATAACTAAAATTATAGATGAAACTTCACTACAAGAAATAAATTTAGTAAACCCAAGCGCATTAGCAAAACTAGAACCAATCCAAGAAGAAGCTGTCCCTCGTTATATATTAAATGCTGCTGTTTCACCACTATTACCTAAGAACACAATAAAAATTGCTATTATTCTAGATGATTTAGGTATGCATGAAAGTATTTGGCCAGAACTAGAAAGTTTGCCAACAGCTATAACTTATTCTTACTTACCATACGGTAAATATACATCTATACAATCTAAATTAGCCCGCAAGCTTGGTCATGATATTATGATACATCTACCTATGGAGCCTAAAATACATGAAAATGGTAACATTATAGACCCAGGCCCTAACGCCTTATATACCAATATGAATTGGCAAGAAATTGTTAAACTTACAAATATTAATTTGCAGGAATTAAAACAAATATCTGTTGGTGTTAATAATCATATGGGATCAAAATTCTCTGAATTTAAAGAAGGTTTACAAGATGTTCTAAAAATTGTAAATAATGAAAAAATGTTCTTTTTAGATAGTGTAACGACTAATAAATCTGTAATTCCGCAAGTTGCAAAGGAAATTAATATTCCATTTTTAAAACGGGATATTTTCATAGATCATTCACAAGAAATAGAAGATATTCATAAAATGCTAAAAAAACTTGAAGAAAGAGCAAAAAAACAAGGTTATGCCATAGCAATTGGGCATCCTCATAAAAATACATTTAACGCATTAAATGAGTGGATAACCACACTTAAAGAAAAAAATATAACTTTAGTTCCAATTACAAATTTATTAAACATACAAAATACTCAGCCACCACAACCAATGAAAATTGCGCCTATTCAAGGTTATGATTATAAATACTAAAACTGGAGTTTTTTATGCCTGATTTAACAAAGTATCGCCCCAACGTTGGAATAATCTTAATTAATAAAGAAGGTTTAGTTTGGGTTGGTGAACGTATTGATATCCCTAATTCATGGCAACTTCCGCAAGGGGGAATTGAAGAAGGTGATAGTGTAAAACAAACTGCATATAAAGAACTAAAAGAAGAAACTGGTATAAATGAAAGTGAAGTAACTTATTTAGGTGAAACAGATGAGTGGCTAACTTATGATTTTCCTGAAAAATCCCACCCTAAAGAAGGTAGAAGTGAAAAATTTAAAGGTCAAAAGCAAAAATTTGTACTTTTCTATTTTAAAGGTAAGCATAAAAAAATAGATTTACATAAAGCCACAGATAAAGAATTTAGCCGTTGGAAATGGAATAATTGGCAAGATGTAATATCTGAAGTAGTTGATTTTAGAAAACCTGTTTATACCAAAGCATTTTCATTTTTCTCTGAAAAATTTACTATAGCTGATTAAATTTACGATAAATAGACATAGCCATTCAATTTTGAGTGGCTATTTTTATGTATTTAGCTATAATCCCAAGTATGACAACATTAAAACACATACGTAACTTCTCAATTATTGCCCATATTGATCATGGTAAGTCGACTCTTGCTGATAGGCTAATTGAAGAATGTGGTGCCATCGAAAAACGCGATATGCAAAAACAACTGTTAGATACAATGGATATTGAGCGTGAGCGTGGCATAACAATTAAAGCCAATGCTATTCGCTTAAATTATAAGGCTGATGACGGTGAAACATACCAACTAAACCTTATTGATACCCCAGGGCACGTAGATTTTTCTTACGAAGTATCTCGTTCACTTTCTGCTTGTGAGGGTGCTTTACTTGTTGTAGATTCCTCTCAGGGTGTGGAAGCACAAACCATGGCTAACGTATATTTAGCTTTAGATAATGATTTGGAGATTATCCCTGTTTTAAATAAAATTGATTTACCCGCCGCTGATCCAGAGAGAGTAGCAAAAAATATTGAAGAAATAATTGGTATTGATGCTTCAGGTGCAACAAGAGCATCTGCTAAAACTGGTGAAGGCATTGCCGAAATACTAGAAAGTATCGTTCATTTAGTACCACCTCCAGAAGGTGAAGTTGATGAACCAACAAAAGCACTACTTGTTGATGCTTGGTACGATAATTACCTTGGCGTTGTTATTTTAGTCCGTATGATAAACGGTAAAATGAAGAAAGGTCAGAAAGTTAAATTTATGGCTGGAGGTACAACTCATATTGTTGAACGTGTTGGAGTATTAAATCCTGAAATCCAAGTAGTTGATGAGCTTAGTGCTGGTGAAGTAGGTATTTTTACCGCTGCTATAAAATCGGTTAAAGATACAAAAGTTGGTGATACAGTTACAGATGCTACTTATCCATGTAAAAACCCACTAGAAGGCTTCAAAGAAGTTCAACAAATGGTTTTTTGTGGCTTGTATCCAACCGAAAGTGGTGATTATGAAAAACTTAAAGAAGCATTAGCAAAACTTCAAATTAATGATACATCTTTTACTTATGTTGGAGAATCATCTGGAGCACTTGGACATGGTTTTAGGGTTGGATTTTTAGGTTTACTTCACATGGAAATTATCCAAGAACGTCTAGAGCGTGAATTTGACCTAGATTTAATAACAACAGCCCCAGGAGTTGTTTATAAAGTAATTATGAATGATGGTGAAGAAGTAGAAATTGATAACCCAGCAGCTCTGCCAGAACCACAGCAAGTTAAAGAACTCCAAGAACCAATGATAAAGGCTACAATTTTAACTCCAGATGAATATACTGGGGCAATTATTAACCTATGCATAGAAAAACGTGGTGTTCAGCTTGCGCTAGATTATCATGGTAGCCGAGTAATGCTAACTTACGAATTACCGCTTAATGAAATTGTAATGGATTTTTATGACCGCTTAAAATCCATAAGCCGTGGTTACGCTAGCTTTGATTACGAACCAACAAAGTATGTTGAAAGTGATTTAGCCAAAGTTAATATTTTAGTTAACGGTGAACCAGTAGATGCGTTATCATTAATCATACACCGTAGCTGTGCAGAAAGCCGTGGAAGAATGTTAATTGCTAAAATGAAGGAAGAAATACCTCGTCAAATGTTTGATGTAGCACTTCAAGCAGCCATTGGTGGTAAAATAATTGCAAGGGAAACAGTGAAGGCATTACGTAAAAACGTTACAGCCAAATGTTACGGAGGAGATATAACCCGTAAGAAAAAACTATTAGAAAAGCAGAAAAAAGGTAAAAAGCGTATGAAATCTGTGGGTAATGTAGAAATTCCACAAAGTGCATTTTTAGCCGCTTTAAAAATTGGTGATAATTAAAAGAAAGTTATGAAAATGAAAAAACTAGCTACAGTATTAATAGCAACTTTAACAATAACTGGTTGTAGCCAAAGTGGCAATGGGCCAACTGGTGAAGGGATTGGTGGATTTTTAGGCGGTATCGCTGGTGGAGTTATTGGTAATCAATTTGGTGGTGGAAGCGGTAATACCGCAGCTACAATTGGTGGAGCACTACTTGGTATGTGGGTTGGTAGCAACCTTGGCGCTCATTTAACAGAAGCTGATAAAGATTACTATAATCAAGCATCACAGCAAGCATACGAAGCTCCAGTAGGTGAAACAATTACATGGGATAATCCAGAAACAGGTAATTCAGGAACAGTAACGCCAACCCGTACAGGTCAATCATCTAGTGGAGCATATTGCAGAGAATTCCAGCAAACAATTACAATAGATGGCAAAACAGAGCGTGCCTATGGTACAGCCTGCCAACAACCAGATGGTAGCTGGCAAATAACTAATTAGGGATTGGTTTTACTATAAAATCTGATTTGATTGACTTTTACTCCTTTGCAGGCGTTTCCCATGGCAAACGCATTTAAAAAATGAGGCACGATAGTGCCTCATTTTTTATTTCACCGTCATCTCGGAAGCTATGCTATTGATTCGCAAAAGCTCACCCTGCGGGCAACTCTCAAGTGGTCGTTGTCTGCGTCGCACGCTCCTTTCTGCGATTTTAATCGCTTAGAATTGCTTGCTGTCCG
>JALTLI010000116.1:0-6874 GCA_027005635.1 Alphaproteobacteria bacterium | reverse complement strand
CGATGTATTATTTAAAAAATCCCAGTTGCACTGGGATTTTTTGAATGCGATTGCCATGCGTACATAAACGACGAGAAAATGAAAATTTACACTTAAAAAATGGAGCGGGATAGGAGAATCGAACCCCTCTGACTAGCTTGGAAGGCTAGGGCATTACCACTATGCTAATCCCGCATTTTTGGGCGAAATTTTACTTTTCTCGTCGTTCATGTACTAAGGTGTACATTTCTCTCCTCAAAAAGCAAAATTTCATACCTAAAAACTTGTTTTAATATTTGCTTTTGATTTTATTTTTCTTTTTGGGTTGTTCGTGCACTAAGTTGTACCCGCCTCTTCTCAAAAAGCAAAATCTCAGCTCTAAAAACTTGTTTTAAGTTTTCTTGTATGGTTTTTTATTAATATCATTATTTTGTGGTGTTATCAAGCTATATAGTGCCTGAATATTGTTTTTTTAAATAACTTGGATATCTAGTGCAATGTTTTTGCCTTGGCGGTGAATAAGTAGCCTTGCTTTTTTTGCATCTTTTAGGCTCATTAGCATTGGGAACATTTTTGCTTTATCTGAAATTAGGACGTTATCTAGTTTAAGGAGTATATCACCCTCTTTTAAAGATAATTTGCGTAAAAAGCTGTTGTTTTTCATGCGCATGATTTTGTAGCCTTCTATTGTGCTACCAGATACCCTTGGGATAAGTTTTGCTTGGTTTGCTAATGCGCCTAAATTACTTAAGGCGTAGCTTACATCACTAGCTGGTATTTTAACTTTTTGGCGTTTTTCGGCTTTGCGCTTAAATAATAAAGTATAGGTTGGTTGCTTTTTTTGTTGGGCTATTTTGCCATTTAAGCTGGCATTTGGCAGAGATAATGTTTCAGTTTTACCATTATTTATAATTACAACTTGTCTTCTATCTATTTTACTTAGTTTTACGTTGGGGATTATTTCTTCGTTTAGTTTTACTAAATGAGTTTTACCTGTTTCGTTATCTACAATAAAAGCCCTTGGCTTGGAACCCATGATTGTACCTTTTAAGGATAAATTTAAGGCTGTTTCAATAACAATTGTTTCTGCCTGCATATTATTAACGGCCAAATCAGGAGAGATACCAAACCACGTATTTTCAGCTAAAATATTAGCATTATTTTTAGTGGATACTTTAAGTGGAGTTGTTTGCTGTGTAGTTACAATAGTAGTGTGTATTTTATATTCAGGTGGTAAAACAATACGCCAAATAAAAACAGAGCTTAAATAAGCTATAGCAACTAATAACACAAGCATTAAGCCAGTAATTATTTTTTGTTGCAAAGATTTATTATTATACCAAACGGGCAAAATATACTTAAAGCTTTTAAAATGATTTAATGTTTTTGTTTCCATAGGTGGATTATAAGGAATTTTGCTAATTTTACAAGTTTATATAATGTATAGCAATCCTAAGTGATTAAAATCACAGGATAGCTTGCTTTTAATATGACATTTTTGGTTGGTGGAGCTTTTTATTCTAAAAACAAACATTATGAGAAATAAAAAAAGAGAGAGCCGAAGCTCTCTCTAATTTGGTTTTGATTAAGCGTTAGCTTAGTTAAATGTACCAAAGTCAACTGTAGCACTACTATCAATAACAGTAGTATTACCAACTGAAGCACCAACTGCGATTGTTGCATCAGCACTAGCAGCACTACCAATTGTAGTAGTATCTGTTTCAGGTGCTGAAGAACCGCCAGAACTTCCCCAGTTGATAGCAGCAGCAGCAGCGTATGTAGCACCGTTTAGGTCACTAGCAAAAGCTGTATCAAATGCAGGTACACCTGTAATAAGTACACGACCACTTGTAGCAGTATCAGAGAAGTAACTTACATTACCCATTGAATCAAACTGAGTTGTGTTTTTAAGAAGTACATCAACATCGTCAGTTGCATCAATAGTAGAGTTAGCACCAGAACCAGTAGCTAGGTAAGTTGCTAATTCAACTGATTGTGAAATAGTACCAGCAGAGTTCATTGCGTAAATAACTGTTACAGAACTATTTGTAGCAGTACCACAACTTGCAACACCTGCAACACCACTTAAAGCAGCAGCGTTAGCTGTTAAACCAGTATCTGTAGCTATATCACCAGCAGCAGCACAATCACTAGCAGCAGAAGCAGATACTGCGTTAGCCATTTCAACAGTAATTGAAATTGTACGACCTGGGAAAGTTAAACCAGCAACATCAAGAATACCGTTTGTAGCACCTTCAACAATTAATACGTCTGATGCAGAAATATCTGCTGTACCAGAAATAGTAATACCGTTGTTTGCACGAACTGTTTCAGCAACTGTGTAGTATTCGTCTTTATCTAGGTTACCGTTACCGTCTAAATCTATCCAAGCAATTGGGTAAATTTCTGCTGATTCACTTCTAGGTGCATCAATAAATGTAACTTGCTTAACAACAGTTGGAGTTACAGCAGTAAATGTTGTAGAAACTAAAGGAGTTTCAGGAACTGTGTTATCAAATAGACCAACTGTTACAACAGAAGCGTCTAATGTCCAACCTGTAGCGCTTGTAAACGCAGTGTTAGCATCAACATCTACAATTACGTTAGCAATACTTGCACTATCTGTAGCTTGGCTTGCAGAAAGAACAGGACGTGGGAACTGTGTTAAAGCAATACTTGAACCGTTAGCAACTAAAGTTGATGATGGTAGGTAAAAATCTAGTGTTGGTAGAGTTACATCGCTTGAACCATTTGCAATAATAGGCTGCATTGGAGCAATTGAAGTAGCTGTTAAGATAGTACCAACAGAAGCTGCACCAGAACCAATGTTACCAAAAACCATAGTACCGTTAGTACCTGTTGAGCTTAAAATACCAGCAGTTTTGTATTGAGCAAGTAAATCAACTTCTGATGAACCAGAAACAGCTTTAATTTCACTAAATGTAACTAGTAGTGATTCGTATTCACCTGAAGATGGCTTACGAAGTGTGTATGCTGTACCAAGTTTTTCAGTTGCATCAAATAAATCAACTGTTTTAGTTGCTGATTCACCGATTGAACTACGAGGCTCAAAGATTGTTGTTGCTGTGTTAGGATAGTTATCTGCATCCTTAACAATTTCGATTTTGTCGATCACTACTGTAAGTGATACAGCGTTTGCTTCAGCTGCGCTGAATGCTCCGGCTACACCAGCTACAACTAGTGCTGATTTAAGAAATTTGTTCATTTTCAAATTTTCCTTCTTGTTTTAATTTTTATTAATATTCGAATATTCGCTAGTAATAAGATTACATTTAAATTTATGTATGGATTAATTTTTGTTATTTTTAGCTGCAAACAATCTGCTATTTCTTGAAATATATTCCGATATTACTTCAAAATATCATATTATTTTCACTTAAAAATTCCTAAAAATTAATTCCATCCAAAAATCTAAATAAAATCTTTAACTAGCCACCGTTTTTAACAGTGAATGAGGTTGATGTAGCGGCATCGCTATTGTCATCACAAGCTGTTAGCGCAGTACTTGCAAATAATACAAGTGATAGAGCTAATAGTAATTTTAGACCTTTCATATCTATAGACCTTTTCTTTTAGTTATTATTTTATGCATAAATTCACTTTTAGTTCACGGCTAGGGGCTATAAATTAAAAGTGACCTCCGAATATCTTAACTCTATATACATAGTTGTAAAGGTTTTATTTTTTTTATATTGCTTTATGTATTAATAAATGTGGTTTTTATACACGTTAAGTATTTTACATGTATAAGTAATTTATAATTATAACAATATGTTGTCTTGATTTTCCTACTAAATGGTATACATCACTAGTTGTATTTTTGTTGTTTTGAAAGTTTTTTTTGTAGCTTAAACATCACAATGTAATACAATTTACAATTATAAATTTTACTAAAATATGGTAATAAATTGTTGTGTATGTTACCTTGTTTAAGGTATATGGGGGCAAGATAAATACATTCAACTATTAGCAATGTGTCATACCAGAAAAATATGAATATATTAAAAAAAGGGTTAAATAGTGGCCAAGTCACAATCTTTCTTACAACATAGGGTATTAGAAGTTGTTGGTGTTTTACTGGCATTTGTATCTTTTTATACTATACTTAGCTTCTTTACTTATAATGCCATAGATCCTTCTTTTAATCATGCTACACCTGTTTTAAAAATTCATAATAGTGGTGGTTTGATAGGTTCTTATTTAGCTGATTTATTCTTTCAAAATTTTGGTTATGCATCTTATAGTTTGCCCATTATTATTGGTTATGTAGCATTTTTATTGTTAAGTCATAAGCCAATCCCTCATCCTGCCGTTATTATTACAGTTATACCTATTTTACTTTTTAATATAGATGTTATTTATCATGTTATTGATCCTACTATTGTTTCACCTGAAGGTGGTTTAACTGGTAAATTAATAACTTCAATTTTAATGCACTTTTTAGGTACTTTTGGCACTTTTACTTTGGCATTTTTAACGGCCTTATTAAGTATGATGTGGCTTAGCGGTATTACAGTGGAAGATATATATAATTTAGCAATTAGAACATTTTATGTATTAAAGCAGGTTACTACTGTACTTTTTAGAATGTTAAAAAGAATTAAATTTAATAAAAGTATTCAATTTGATTTACCTTTGCAATCTCCGCAATTAAAAAAACTTAAGCCAAAAGTTGAGAGAGTACGCAATAATTTTGAAACAAAATCTAAGCGTGAAGAGCAAGAAAAACAAACAGATTTACCACTTAATTTAGGTGATGATTATAATTTACCACCACTGCATTTATTAGATGAAGTAAAGGTTAGTAACAAAGATGAATCTGAATCGGCTTTAAACCAAAATGCTAAACAGCTAGAAACCCAACTTAAAAACTTTGGTGTAGTTGGAAGTATAACAAAAATTTGCCCAGGGCCAGTTATTACTATTTATGAACTTGAACCAGCGGCGGGTGTTAAAACATCTACAATTGTAGGCTTAGCTAATGATTTAGCCCGAGCAATGGGCGCAATGGCAATCAGAATTGCTCCAATCCCTGGAAGAACGGTTATCGGTATAGAAATGCCAAACAGAAACCGTAAAACTGTAACATTAAAAGAGCTTTTAAATACCGAAAGTTTTGAAGCCAACCCTGGAAAACTAACAGTTGCTTTAGGTGTAGATACAGCTGGTGTGCCTACCTATGCAGATATAGCAACTATGCCTCATGTTCTTATTGCTGGTACTACAGGTTCTGGTAAATCTGTGGCTATGAATGCGTTTATTTTAAGTTTGTTATATAAACTATCACCAGAGCAACTGCGCTTAATTATGATAGATCCTAAAATGCTAGAACTTTCTGGTTATAATGAAATACCTCATTTATTAACCCCAGTTATAACTGATCCGCATAAAGCATCGGCTGCCTTAAAGTGGGCGACCAGAGAAATGGAACGCAGATACAAGCTTATGGCAGATTTTGGAGTGAAAAATATTCAGAGCTTTAATGCAAAATTCGCAGATTGCATGGCAAAAGATGAACCACCAACTAGAATTGTCCAAACAGGTTTTGAACCAACAACAGGTAAACCAATAATGGAAGAACAGCCTCTTTGTGATGCAGAACTCCCGTATATTGTTATTATTATTGATGAACTTAGTGATTTAATGATGGTTGCAGGAAAAGAAGTTGAGGTTTCTATTGCACGGATTGCTCAAATGGCTAGGGCTGCTGGTATGCATCTACTTGTTGCTACTCAACGTCCGAGTGTTGATGTGGTTACTGGCTTAATTAAAGCGAATATTCCAACCAGAATGTCATTTAATGTTACTTCAAAAATTGATTCTAGAACGGTATTAGATCAAATGGGTGCCGAACAATTACTTGGTAAAGGTGATATGCTTTATATGGGCAATGGATCTACAGGAATAGAGCGTATGCACGGTGCTTTTGTAACAGAAGAAGAGTGTATTTCTGTTGCTGAATATATTAAATCTCAATCTGAACCTAATTATGTTAATGATATTTTCTCTGAACCTAGTGCAGGTGGTGGAGCGGGTAGTGCAAGCAATGTTGGTGATGATGACCCGTTATACAAACAAGCAATTGAAGTAGTAGCAAGAGAACAAAAAGCATCTACATCATTTATTCAGCGTCATTTAAAAATTGGCTATAACCGTGCGGCATCATTAATTGATAAAATGGAAGAAGATGGTTTAATTGGTGCGGCTAACCATGTTGGTAAACGAGAAGTTATAATACGTGCCACCCCTGAAAATGGTTATTAAATTACAATAAAAAAGAGACACCCATTATATTGCTATAACATGTGTCTGCCTATCGAAAGAACCTATCCAATAATTGATTTTATAGGGTATATTTTACTTTTATAAAACTTTCGCGGGACGCACATATAAGTATATGCTTACGTTTCCACGGTTTTTAAAAAAGCAAAATATCCTCCTATAATGCACATTCTGTGCTAAACCTAATTATTAGATAGGTTTAAATATAAAAAATAAATTATTATTTTTATTATTTATCGTTAACCACTTTCCTCTTGCTGCTAGTTACCTAGCTTGTTTTTCTGGTGGAATAACTGTAACTCAAATATTTTTTTATTATTATTAATTATAAGAGTCGTTAAGATATTTTACTTAGAAAAGGGATTAATAGAGCTATCTCTATTGAAGTGATTATATAGTATTCCAACAAAGTGTATACCGCAATATTTTTCTGTAAAATATTTAAATATACATCACAACATATTGTGGTTGTGTGCCTTTTTAATCACTTGTATACACTATATAATGTAGCCCCTATATGCTAGTATACATTATATTTGATGCTTAACTATTTAATAATACTATTATGAATTACTCTTTGTGGGTATGGTAT
>JALTLI010000115.1 GCA_027005635.1 Alphaproteobacteria bacterium | reverse complement strand
TGTTTACCATATTTAATGTTTTCCAGAACTGTTCTGTGTAATAAATCATTATTTTGTGGAATAACTGATATATTTTCACGCAGAGATTGCTGTTTTACCTTAGCAATATTTATATTATCAATTAATATTTCACCGTTATTAACATCAAACAATCGCAGTAAAAGCTGAATAAAGGTTGATTTACCTGCACCGCTAGAGCCAATTAAGCCAATTTTTTGTTTAGCACCAATAGTAAGAGAAAAATTCTTAAACACGGTATTATTAGAATAGGCAAAACTTACATTATTAAAAACAATTTCACCATTAGTAATTTTAATATTCTTAGCTGATTTAACATCTTTAACCTGATGATTTTGAATTATTGTATCCAATGAATTTTGAATAACTGCAAATTGATTAAAATAAGCAGTTAGCATTTTCATAAACCCCCACAAATTCATAATAATAACAATAGACAAAGGAAATGCAGTAGCAATATCGCTTATATCTAAAAATGAATTTTGATAGCCATATACACATAAAAGCATAATTACTGATTGGAATATTGCACAAACAATATGATAATATCTCCATAAAAGAACATTCTGCCATTCCTGTTTTTGCTCTTTACCACCTGAATCAATTAAGCAATTTGTGAAGTATTTATCTTCAAACTTTTCTTTTGCAAAAAGTTTAACAAGTAATATGTTAGATACGCTATCAATAAAACGACCTCTAGTATTTTGTAATGATGCTGTAGCAATTGCAGAATATTTGTATACTATTGGCAACCTCCAGCGCATAAGAAGAGATGAAACTATAATGAAAACAACAACACTAACACCCAACGACCAATGAATATAAGAAAATAGAATAATACTCATTATAGAATTAACCAGCGTATACAATAGCCCGTTAGTTGTAGCATCAATAACAGTTCTAACAGCATTTGGCATTTCTATAACTTTTCCAGATATTCTACCAGCAAAATCATTTTGAAAGAAATTATAGCTATGTTTTTGTAAATAAACAGATAAATATTTTCTTACAATTAAAGTTAATAATGGTAATGATTGAGATTGTATACCCCTACCTAGTTGAGAAAATAATCTACCCATAATTTGAACAATAAAAATATATCCACTTACAATTATACTAACATTTTGCCAAATATTATCCTTATTTCCTGTGGACAATTCTTCAATTAATTGACCTATAAAAACAGGTTCAAGAGCAAAAATCATAGTGGTTAAAATATAAAATAAGCTCATTACTATTAGTGGAGCTTGTAACTTTTTAGCAAAGAACCAAATAAATGGTACAGATTTATTTGGCAGAGGATTTTTAAAATCCACTTTAATATCTTTATATTTAGTTGCTGATAATTTATCTTTAAATAACATTTTAAAATTTTTAACCACTATACTCATTTGTTAAAGGCAACCGCCAGTCTCTTTCAAATGCTAGTGGGGTTGTTTTAACCCCAATAGCTGATTGCCTGCGCTTATATTCAGAATTTCTAAGAAGCTTCATAATATATTGCACAATGTTATCATCAAACCCATTATCAATAATTTCTGTAGCTGTTTTACGCTCTTCTATTGCTAGTTTTAGTATACTATCTAATATTTCATAATCTGGCAAACTATCTTGATCTGTTTGATTAGGCTTTAATTCTGCACTTGGGGCTTTAGTTATTATTTGTGAAGGGATTATATCCCCTTCACAAATACTATTACGCCACTGACACAATTTATACACATCAGTTTTGTACACATCTTTAATTGGGTTAAAACCACCACACATATCACCATATAGTGTACAATATCCTACAGCTATTTCAGATTTATTACCTGTAGTTAATAACAATGAATTTGGTATACTATTAGAAATGGTCATTAACATTGTGCCACGAATACGCGCTTGGATATTTTCATTAGCTAAATCGCTTGGGTTTTCTTCAAAACTCCCTTGATACATACTGCTAAACACTTCCATTGCTTGGGTTATTGGCATTTCTGTACAATCACAACCAAGATTATCCACCAGTTCCCACGCATCATTTATAGACTGCCTAGCAGTGTATACACTAGGCATAATTACACATAAAACATTTTCCTTGCCCAGCACATCTACAGCTATTGTAGCAACTATTGCAGAATCAATACCACCACTTAAACCTATAATAACATTGCTAAATCCATTTTTATAAACATAATCATTCAAACCTACTTCAATGGCATTATACACATCTTTTTGAATTGAAAATTTATCAACTTCATTTTTATTGGTAAATGTATATGTACCATTTTTTTGTACTAGTTCAAAAAGGTTAAAATCCTCACTATATGCTTGCATCTGGTATACAGGATAATCATCATCAACATTCATAGCAAAAGATTTACCATCAAAAACCACACCATCTTGCCCACCAACTAGGTTTAAATATAATAACGGACAACCTGTTTCTTTGGTTCTTTTTGCAATAATTGTAAAACGTTCAAAATGCTTACCCGTATGATAAGGTGAAGCATTAGGTGAAAGCAGTATTTCTGCACCTAAATCAGCTAATTCTTTACATATATCCGCTAGCCATACATCTCTACATATAGGTACACCAATTTTTATTCCTTTAAATTCAATAATTTCTCGTTTTTCGCACGGTTTAAAGTAACGTTTTTCATCAAAAACACCAAAATTAGGTAAATCTGTTTTACTTATTACTTTTTTCACCTCCCCATCATAACAAAAAACCGCCCCATTATAAATTTGCCCAGACATAGGCACATCTTCTTTACTAGCCAATTCATTAGGGTAGGGAGTACCAAGTAGAATAGCTGTATCATCAGTTTTACAAGCTATTTCGTTAACACAAGTATACACATCTTGAATAAACTTATCACTTAACAATAAGTCCTCAGGAGAATAGCCACTTAATGCCAATTCAGGGAACATAACAATATCTGCTCCTTGCTTAACACCATCTTTGTATGCACTTAAAATAAGTTCTTTATTTCCTGCTAAATCCCCTACACGTGGGTTTATTTGCGCTGCGTATATTTTCATTATTTACTCACAAGCTTCAAAAAAATCTTTTAATCGTTGCATACCTTTAATTAAATCTTCATCTGGGCAAGCATAAGAAATACGTATAGAGTTAGGCTCACCAAAAGCCCCACCAGGAACCAATGCAACAAGAGTATGATCTAAAATCATTTCAGCAAGTTTTACATCATCAGTAATAACTTCACCTTTATATTTTTTACCATAATAGGCAGAAACATCAGGAAAAGCATAAAAAGCTCCACGAGGAAATGGGCATACAATTCCATCAATATCATTTAATACAGCCATAACAATATCACGTTTACGTTGAAAATTATCTCGTTCTTTGAATACAAAATCGTGATCTCCGCTAAAAGCAGCAGCGGCGGCAGCCATTGTAACCCCGGGAACATTCATAGTTGAATTTGCATTCATAGTAGTAAGTTTTTTAGCCACTTCTTCAGGTGCAGCAACCATACCAACACGCCAGCCTGGCATGCCATAAGTTTTAGATACACTTTGCACAATTACAGTTTTACTGCGTAAACTTGGGTTGGTATGTAGTAAATGATGGAATTTATGACCATCAAAAACCATTTTATCATAGATATCATCAGAAATTATCCAAATATCATGGCGTTCTAGTACATCACCTAAGGCTTTAATTTCCTCTTTAGTGTAAACCATACCAGTTGGATTTGATGGGTTATTAAAAATTAGCATTTTAGTTTTAGGTGTTATAGCAGATTCTAATTGCTCAGCTGTCATTTTATAGTTTTGCTTTGAACCACAACGAACATGAACAGCCTTCGCCCCAGTCATATTAGTCATATCTTCATAACTAGACCAAAAAGGAGTAGGTAAAATAACTTCATCACCTTCATCTAACATGCAAAATGCTAAATTGAATAAAGAATTCTTAGCACCAATAGAAGCACATATTTCGCTAGGCTGGTAGTCAAATCCATCAAGTTTAAGACGCTTTATAAAGGCATTTATAAGCTCATCAGAGCCACGACAAGGTAAATATGTACCCGTATCGTTATCAATTGCAGCGTGAGCGGCCTCATAAATATGTTTTGCTGGCAAAAAATTAGGGATACCAATAGAAAAACTTATTACATCTTTTCCTGATTTTTTTAATTCTCTGGCCTTATTCGAAATTTGAACAATTACACTTGGTGATACATCACCCATTTTTTTTGCAAAAGATGGCATTTTTTATTCCTTATTATTTTGTTAAAATTTATATCAAATTAAACTTCTATAAATTCACCTATATAAAGAATGTAACAGAAAAAATAT
>JALTLI010000114.1 GCA_027005635.1 Alphaproteobacteria bacterium | reverse complement strand
AATCAAATCTATCTAAGATACTTTCAGCAGTACTTTCATCTAATACAAATATATCTGCCATTTTTAAGTAATCATCACGTCTGCGCATTGTTAAAGGAGTAATACGAGAAAGAACATTATGTAGCCACCCCATACGGTAAGCTTCACTAAGTTTTTTTAGGGCAACTAAATCAACTCCCCAGCGTTCTACAGCATTGTCATCCATATTTCCACATGTAGAAATGCGTATTTCTCTAATTTTTGATTCTGTCATTTATACCTCTTTAATAAAATTCTTAATTATCTACTTATGAAGTATGCCATAAAAAATAAATCAAATAAATTATTACTAAAAACTGGCTATAACCTACGTGTTAAATAGCACGCACTTCTGTTACTTCTGGGCAATAATGTTTAAGCATACTTTCCACACCATTTTTTAATGTTATGCCAGAGCTAGGACAGCCAGAACAGGCTCCCATCATTTCCAAATAAACAATTCCTTTTTCAAAACCACGATAAATAATATCTCCACCATCTTGAGCTACTGCAGGTCTAACTTTTTCTTCTATAAGCTGTTTAATTGTATCAATAGTTTCAGGGTTTTCACTATCACAGCCAATTTCTTTATCTGCTACTGGTGCAACTCCTTGAATTACAGGTTGATCAGATTCAAAAAAGTTTTCCAAAACTGGTGCCATTTCTTGGTTTATATCATCCCATGAAACATCTTCTTTTCTGGTTAAAGTAACAAAGTCATGACCAATAAAAACACTAACAATACCAGTTATAGAAAAAATACCAGTTGCTAATGGTGATCTTTTAGCGGATTCAGTATTAGGAAAATTAGCATTACTACCCTCTTCCATTAACTTTTTACCCAAATTATATTTCAAACTATTTGGGTTAGGTGTTTTTTCTGTTTTTACGGTTAAAACTGTTTCGCTCATTTAAATTCATCCTTATTTATAGTGATTAATTATTCTGCTTTACGCCTTCTTCTGTAAAAGAAGAATATAGCATATAAAGCGATAATAGTTGGTATAACAAAAATATTAAGTAGTGTTATAATACGGCTCATTCTTTCTATATCAATCCTAAAATCACGGCGCATTTTACGTAATTTTTTACGCAGGGATATCTCTTTTATTCTATATTTTTCAATTTCGTATGCTAAATCTTTATTAACTTGTTTTTCTGAATCGCTACGTTTTTTTAGTGCGGTAAGTTTACGGTTTACCATATATAATTCACGTACCATTTTTTGTTCAGTTAATTGATAATTATTTGATGCATCTTGCAACATTTTTTCAATTCTTTCAAATGGATATTTTTTATTACTTTTACCACGCAAAGTTAGTAAATCACTATCTCCAAGTAAATATTGAATAGAGTTATATACAAAAGCTAAGTTATCATTTATAGGTTTAAAAATTTCTTTACCATTAACAACTTTATATTCAATTGCATAATCATCTGTTAAAAAGTCCATATCTGCTATAGCTATTAAAGCACCAGTTTTTTCACCTTTTTTAACATGAGGAGGTATATTTAGCTTACTGTAATCCATTGAAAAATCTTTGTAATACTGAATAACTTCTTTTGGTGGAACATCAAAGATACTATTAAATTTACCAGTTAGCATAAATGCTGTATCTATGGCTTTTGGTTTACCACGCAATAAAGAACCAGCAATTTTGAAATTTTCTTTATCAAATAAATATCTAGGAATAGTTTGAGCATTTTTTGTAGTTGTTAATACTGGTTGATATTCCAAGCCTTTTTGCAATTCTTTTTTCTCAAATCCTCCAGCTTCTATTAGAAATATTTCTGATAAATTAGCTACAAATGGCAAGCTAGTGTTTATATCTTTTTCAGAGAAAAACAACCATAACGGATAAGTAGTAACGCCTTTTTTATTTACTTCTACTGGTACCGCCCTAGTATTATCTCCTACAATGCTAGAATAATCGTATTCAACACCCCAATTACGCAGTAAATCTGCAGGGTGATCAACTTTTACATTATCTGCATTTCTATCTGGGATTTTATAATCTTTGCTAGGTGCTGTCCGTAAAAATGGATCCATGAATAACATAACATGTCCACCTTTAACCATGTATTGATCTAGAGCATAAACACTTTCCTTAGTTAAATAAGGTGTAAGAAATACAATAATAACATCTGTATCTTCATCATAATTAGGCTCATCTCTATCTAATAAATCAACAGTGTAATTTGCCATCAACTCAGACATAAACCGTGGACGCAAATTATCATCACCTAAATCTAGATCTGTTAAAATACCAATTCTGAAACGTTTTGTTTTGTATAAACTTTGAATTGCAGAAAGAATATCAAATTCAATATGTTCAGCTCTTGTTACATCTAGAAATGGTATAGTGCTAACCCTGTCTCCAATACTAAAAGTTGCCCCCATATAGTAACTTTCACCCATACCTAAAGGGTTTTCCTTTATGTTTGCTTTTATAGCTTTTGCTTCAAGTTCAATGCTTTTTTCTGGGTTTATTTCTTGTATTGTAATTCTTGCTGGATTTATTTCTTTAATAGAGCGCAAAGTATCCTTAAATTTTGTCATAATATTTTTTGCATAATTAGGAACAGCAATATTTTGGTTTGAATAATATATTTTTATAGTTAAATCTTCATTCATTTTATCTATAATAATTTTACTGGCATCAGAAAGAGTGTGTAATTTTAAAGCAGTAACATCTATTTTTTTATGAGTAAAACTAGCAGCGTAATTAATAGCAATAAATATTATAAAAATTGGTAAAATAGGTTTTAAACTAGCAATGCCTAAGCGCTTTCTTACAATAATATGAGAAAATGCTAAAAATAAAAGTATAAGAGCAACAAAGAAAATAATTGAATTAATATCAATAACACCAGCAACAAAATAGCGGTACTTTTCTAGTATTGAATACTGAGTAAGGGCATTTAAAGCCTGAGCAGGAACACTGCCAACAAGCATACTAGTAAATATTCCCCATCCAGAAGCAAGTAATATGAATATAGTTACCAATGAAATACTTACACCGCCAGTTTGAGAACGACTAATAGCTGACCCTAAAAAGCTAATTGCAATAAACACCCCACCAAGTAAAAATGCGCCTAAATAGCCACTAAACAAAGGCCCTAAATCTGGGTTACCTAAATACATAATTGTTAAAGGAATTGAAATGGTTAAAACCAATAAAATAGCAAGCATAAACCATGCTGCAAAAAATTTAGCTATACTTATTGTTATAGGTTTAATTGGTAAAGTAAAAAGCCTTTCTGCTGTGTTACTTCGCCATTCATCTGCCCATACTCCCATAACAAGAATAGGAATAAAAAATAGTAATATCCAAGGTAAATAACTAAAAAATATTGTAAATGTTGCACTATTAGAATTTAATAACCCGCCCAAATAAAAAGAGCAAAGCACAGAAGCCAAAACAGCAAGTATCATAAAAACATAAGTACCAGCACTTGTTTTATATTTAGTTATTTCATGTTTAAAAACTGTTAAAAATGATTTCATCATTTTGTTTCCTTTGTTAGTTCTGCAAAGGATTTATTCATATCTCCAGCCCTTTTTTTTTTTTTTTTTGGTGTTTCATCTGCTAAAATTTTTCCATCAGATATAACAATAACTCTTGAACAAATATTACTAACTTCCTCCAAAACATGGGTGGAAAGAAGAATTGCTTTTTTATCTTCAGCTAATTTTTTTAGTAATGTTTGCATTTCTTGTTTTTGATTAGGATCTAAACCTTCTGTAGGTTCGTCTAAAACTAATATATCTGGGTTATGAATAAGGCTACCAGCTAAAAATACTCTTTGTTTCATTCCCTTAGATAAGTTTTCCAATGTTTTATCCAATGATTTTCCAATGCGCGTAAGCTTACTTACTTCAATAATTTTACTATCTATATCTGAAAGATTATAAGCATTTGCAATAAATTCTAAATATTCTCTAGTTGTTAAATCTTGGTATATGCCAGATACTTCAGCTAAGTAACCAATATTTTTTTTACATTCATAAGAATTTTTTAGCATATTCATATTTTTAATTAAAACATTACCACTATCAGGTTGTAAAAAACCTGTAATAATTCTCATAGTAGTGGATTTGCCAGCACCATTAGGACCAATTAATGCAACAATTTCACCAGCCTTAATATTAAGACTAATTTCATTTACTGCAATTGTTTTATCAAAATGTTTACTTATATTTTCAACATTAACTAAAATATCTGACACCTAATTTATCCTTTATAATGCTATTTTATATAAGGAAAAACTATACAATAAAATCACACCATAACCAATAACAATATATATATTATTACTAATACCTATAAAAG
>JALTLI010000113.1 GCA_027005635.1 Alphaproteobacteria bacterium | reverse complement strand
GTTATAAAACTTAGATACCCGTGATCTGTTGGCTGAATAAATACGGTGTTCTACCTGCTAACAAATCACGGACAACTCGCATTTCTAACCAATCAAAGATTGGAGAAATACGGTTTTTGAGATGACAGGTGTAATTTATTAGTAATTAAACTTTAAAATAACGACTTTAGAAATCTAATCAGAAACAACAAATAATTTATGTTCATCGAAGCGTTCAAATTTTAGTTGGACGTTGTGGGTTTGTTTAACTTTTTTAGCTACATATGAAAGGAATTCATTAAATGGGGTTTCTGCCACTATGCTCCATTCTTCTAGTGGTATGCCCATGTTATCTGTAGAAAGTTCCCATGCTATGCGCCAGTTACCTGCTTTTGGTTGGATACTTTTTAATGCTTTATTAAATATATTTTCTAGTGTTTCATCTTCTTCACGTAGAACAACAGGCAGGCTTTCTAGTGGAGAACGTGCTGTTTCATCTTTTGTTTCAGCAGTATTTTGTTGTTGGAAATCTGGTATGTTTGTCATTCCTGGTAATATTATTTGTCTGCCTTTGCCTAGGTTTATTGCTCTATTCATTAGGGTATCTGCTTCACGTTTTAACCTTGATGCTTCCCGTTCCATTGCATCTTTTTCTACCACCCGTGCGGCGTAGGCTAAGCGTTCAGCTTCTGCAATACGTTTGGCAGCTTCCATAACAATTGCTTGCCTAGAACTACTTGCTTGGGCTTCTGCATCACGTAAATCAGTTGATATCTCATTAATATGTTTTTTGTAGATATCTTCACGTTTGCTATATTGATGCCTAATTTTATTTTTAGCTTCGTTTGTTTTCTTTAGTCTAAAACGAAGTTTTTCTAAATCTCCTGTTAGTTTGGCAGTTTCATTATTGTAAATAATTGATTCAGATTCCGCTTTATTTTGTATAGCATTAAGCTTTGCTATTAAGTCTCTTTCTTTGTTTTGTTGATAGTCAGATTTTTTCTCTGCCTGACGCAATTTAACTGTTAATTCTGAAATTTTACGTTGATAATCATCAATTAGTTCCCTAGATGATAGCCTGCTAACATCACGAATATCTGCTAATAATTTTTCTTTTTGACGAATTTCACTATTTTGTGCGCGGTCATTGTTCCATTCATCTAGCATTTTTTCAAAGTTATCTGGTTCACCTTCATAAACAGGTTCGTAGTTATCTAGTAACTGAATTGGTGCAACGTTTAATACTTGCTGTTGCTGTGCTGGCAATGGCCCTAGGGCATCTATGAAGGAAATACCAATATCTTGTGGGGTTGCTCGTTGATGAACTTTATCTCTTCCATTAAAAATAACTTTTGCTTTATCACATGGGTTGCCGTTTTTATCAAATAAATAGGCTTTTTGGGCTTGTGAGCTTTCTACCCACACACCTAAACCTAAATTACCTGCGCAATCAGGTGTAGGATTATTAACATCTATAGCAGATGCAGCACCTACGGTATCTGTTTTCACAATAGTTATTCCGCCATCACCTTTATATGGAGTTTGAATTTTTTGTTGAAGAAGTTGCCTTTTTTCAGTGCGTGGCTTGCCGTCTAGGCGGTAATGTTCTTGGGGTTGAGGAATACAGCCAGCCACAAAACTGCTTGTTAATAATGTAATAAAAAGAGTTTTTTTCATTAATCTGTTATCACCAATATACGTTCTTCTTCAAATATTTTAAATTCTATAGGAAACCCGCGATATTTTCTTAGGAAATCAGATATATAATCTGCAAATGAGGCAAATGTTGTTTCAGCATCTAGGCTAAACCTTTCATTTACTACATCACTATTTTCACGCTTTAACTTCCATTTAACTTGCCATGGTCCAACAAATGGTTCTGCTTTTGTCATGATATTTTTCATTATGTTGCGTAATTTTGTATTATCTTCATGAACTACAACGTTGTAATCTTTTAATTGTATCCAAGAAGATGGATCAACGAACTTTTTACTAGTTGGGATTATATCTATAACATTACCTTGCGGGGTTGTTAATCCTTTTAAGCTTGCAATAGATGTATCTAGTGATGCTACTCTGCGCTCTTCTTCCAAGGCTTGTTTTACAATTGCTTTAATTGCAAAATCATCTGTTGGGGCTTTAAATTCTGCTAGTGCTTCTTTTGCTACCCCACGGATATAATCATCAGAGTTTGTTATTTCTTTTTGTATCATTAACTTCATATCATCTTTAGAACTAACTAAAACACCTTTAGCAACTTTTTTAATATCTTCATTTGTTGGGTTTGTTTTACGTGCTACAGAGCTGATATATTCTTCCGAATTTTTTAAATTATTAGCTGCTACTAGCTGAATATAATCTTTTGAATCTAGTACTGCTTCCTTGGCAAAGGCTTTTATTTGTGGGCTGGCATTTAAAACTGTATTTTCGGCTACTGCTTTTACTTGTTCTTTAGTTAGGTTATTACGCTTTGCTATTTCTGCTATGTAATCTTCTGAATTTCTCACTACCTGTTGTGCTGTTGCAACCATTTGTGGCTTGGAGCTATTAAATACTTCCCTTGCAACTTGCTTTACTTGGTTTGATGTTAAATTATTACGGCTTGCTATATTTGCTATGTAATCTTCCGAATTTTTTAAATTATTAGCTGCTACTAGCTGAATATAATCTTTTGAATCTAGTACTGCTTCCTTGGCAAAGGCTTTTATTTGTGGGCTGGCATTTAAAACTGTATTTTCGGCTATAGATCGAATTTTAGGAGTTGCATCAACAAAAATTTTCTGTGCCATTTGTTCAACATCTTGCTTTGTTAAGTTATCCCTGCTTGCAACTTCAGAAATATAGTCATCAGATGATAAAACTTCCTGTTTAGCTATTTTACGAATTTTACTCCCGATAACCTCTTCATCTTCTGCTACTGTTTGTTTCACAATGTTACGAATTGCATCTTCTATTGGATCATTTTCAGCAATTGATGTTTGAACAACACGGCGGATTTTATCTTCAAGTTTTTCTTGTTTTGGTGGCACATAAACGGTTTTACGTTTCATGAATATTGTGCCTTTAGTTAGCACACTTTGGTTATCATTGGCTGATAAAACTAAACTAGAACTTGGTGCAGGAGTATCATATTTTGCAGCACCACAACCAGCTATAGTTACAGCCAAGGCTATAGCTATAGCATAGCCTTTTTTAAAACTTAAATTTTTATGACGTAAAAGTGACACTTGTTAAAACCTGCCTTATATTTGTATATACAACTAAAAGATAACATATCTTATAAATAAAAACCTAGTATCAAAGAGTAATATAAAGAAATACAGCTAATAGTATGCATGAAAAAAGCAACACTTTAGGTGTAAAGGTCTTTTCCATTATTAAACAAAGAATAGTAAATATAAAACCAACACCAGCAAAAAACAAAAAAGGTAATCCAATTAATTTTGTTGTTAACACTAAAGAAGTAAGCGCCCAAACAATAATTAATAGTTCAATGGCAATATAACGAAAAGGTATAGATACTTCACATCTACGACATTTACCTTTAAATATTAGCCATGATAAAACAGGGATTAAATCAATTATTTTTAATTTATTATTACATGAAGGGCAATAGCTTGGAGGAAAAGAAGGATTAATTTTACGTGGAATACGATAAACCATACAAGTTAAAAAAGAGCCAAATATTCCACCTAAAACAACCATTAATACAGGAAAAAACCATGGATATATTATAGCAACTGCCTGTAATATATATTCTGCTTTATTTATAAAATTATCCACAATTATTCACGTCTGCATTTATTTCACTTTGTTCTTTCATTATACGTGGTTCTAAAAATCTATTATTAGCTGTTGCAACACTTGGGCGTGCTCCACAACCAGCACCGTTAAATGGTCTAGGGTTTGAATAATAGAAAAATGGTACCTCTACTGGTTGTGTGCTTGCATCTGCATCATCATCGTAACGGACTAAAGCATTACAGCAGTAATTATCAGATAACCCTAAAAACCTTACTAAAGATATCATTTCAGCTCTTCTGCCATTATTATCTGCCTGAGTAGTATTAAATCTACGGTTTTGTGGGTTAACTGTACCATCATTTATATATAAATCTACTTCATCAACCATATCAGCATCATAATTATTATTTGAATCTGGCACCCCAGCAACAGCAGTTGCCATTGGACGGTATAAAACAGCAGTAGGGGAGATATCCATTAGTTTTTTTGATTCTGCATAATTTATAATAGCAGATTTAAGAGTTCTAATCCTGTTTTCTGTGATTTGAATATTTTTAATTTTTATTGGCAAATCTGTATAAACAGCTATTAAATCGTCTCCAGCCATTGTTAAATTTGCGTAGGTATCTTTGGCATTAGCAATATCAGCATCAAATGGTTCTAAATCATCTGCGGGGTCAAC
>JALTLI010000112.1 GCA_027005635.1 Alphaproteobacteria bacterium | reverse complement strand
TTAGTATTTGTTTGTGTAGCACCTACACCATAATATGTTTGAGCATAATTTTCACTACCATATAAAACATTTGCTCCAACATCTGCCTGCCATTTTTTATTGATAGGAATAGCGTATTTAACGCCAAGTTCTGCTGTATATCCATTATAAGAACCCAGTATATCCATACCTAATTTAGCCATATAAGTAAGCTTGCCACTTCTAACTTTTATCCATGGCCCTGCTTCTAATGTTTGCTTGATATCTTTCATTCCGCTAAGTTTTGCTGGGTTATCAGCGCTTTCTCTACCTAAACGATAATCAACATTAACACCATAGGAAATATTACCATTAGGTGTTCTAGCATAACTTAATCCATCATAAGGGTTAAATAACATAGCATTTCTCTTATCAATTCTGTACTTACCAATAACTAAAGGAAAAACTATATTTTTGTTTTCATTAGATCCATTATATTGCGGAATTACCCCACCTGTAATACCTAATGTTAAATCTAAATCTTTGTTTATTTCTGCTTTTGCACTAACAATAAACAGTGTAAAAACTGCTAGTGTAATACTTATAATTTTAAATATATATTTCATTTTAATCGTCACCTTTTTATCTCTCCATGTTGTATACATGCATAAAGTGTGCCGATTTTTATAATAATTTATTCTTCGTCGGGGGTTTTAGCTTCTTTTAATAGTAGAATTGTAATGCGTCTATTACGAGAAGATGTTGGATTTTCTTTGTCTAATAGTTCCCTATCTGCATAACCAGATACACGGCTAATACGGCTTTCTTGTATGCCAGCATCAATAAGAGCCTGACGTGAAGCGTTAGCTCTATCGGCAGAAAGTTCCCAGTTGCTATAGTGTTCAGAAGAAAATGGTACTGCATCTGTATGACCACCAAGGGCAATTTTATTAGGCATATCACTAATAACTTTAGAAACCATATCTATAAGTTTTTTAGTATAACCAAACATTTCTGCACTACCAGATGGAAACATAGATTTTTTATCTTGGTCTACAATTTGAATACGTAAGCCTTCTGGTGTTGTATCAACTATTAAACTTTCTGCTAATTGTTTTAGTTCTGGAACATCTTGGATTGCTTGGCGTAGACGTTCTTTTGCATCTTCAAAGCTTTCTTCCTCTGTTTCTGCAGAAGATTTTTGAGAATTAGAAGAAGGAATAATAGCAACAGATGAAATAGTTGCATCATTGTTTAATGTTTGAGAGCTTTGAGTATCACCACCCATAAATCCTTGCCCTGCCCCTGTGGAGTTAACTATTGCTAAGGTTGGATTAAAATATTCGGCTATACCTTCTTTTTGCTCCTTACTTGTACTGCTAAGTAGCCATAATAATAGAAAAAACGCCATCATAGCAGTTACAAAATCAGCGTAAGCAACTTTCCATGCTCCACCATGGTGACCATGTCCACTAACTTTTTTAATTTTTTTAATGATAATTGGACGTTCAGCCATTACTACTAGTTCCTATTTCTATATTTTATTCTGACGGTGCTTCATCCATTAATTCTTCCATCCGTGCAAAGCTAGGGCGAACTTCATGGAATAGTGTTTTACGCGCAACTTCAACAATAATAATTGGTGATTGATTATTAAGGTAAGCTAAAAGACCTTGTTTCATACAATCATAGTAACGCCCTTCAGCTTCAAATGTTCCACCTAAAGATTTTGCCACCGGCCCTACAAAACCGTAAGCAATTAATACTCCAGAAAAAGTACCAACCAAAGCAGCACCAATTAAATGCCCTAAAATTTCCGGTGGTTCAGTAATGGAACCCATTGTATGGATAACCCCTAGTACCGCAGCAACAATACCAAGTGCTGGCATACCATCTGCTATATTTTCCACTGCCCCTACTATTTGGTGCTTTTCTTTGTGGTGGGCTTCAAGTTCAGCATTTAGTAAATCTTCCATTTGCATTGGATCTGTTGTTCCAAGACTAACAAGACGTAAATAATCACAGAAAAATTCTATAGCATGATGGTCTTTATGAAACCCAGGGAATTTTTCAAACAAGGTGCTTTCATGTGGGTTTTCAATATGGGTTTCCATAGCTAAAATACCCTTGGTACGAATAAATTTAAATACAACGCTCATCATAACTAAAAGTTCTTCATAGCGTTTTTGGTTGTATGGAGAACCTTTAAATAAATCACCTGTAGCTTTTATGGTATCGATAATAACAGCTTTAGAATTTGAAATAACAAAACCACCAACACCTGCGCCAATAATGATTATAAACTCAAGAGGTTGCCACAAAACACCCATGTGTCCACCACCAGCGATATAACCACCCATTACACAACCAATTACAATAAGAGCACCGACAATAAAAAGCATAGAATTTTCTTTTGTTATTTTTATAAAATATTAGATATTTATACTATAATCCAATACTACAAATAACAAGTAAAAAAAATATTTAAATATCTAACTGTTGAGAAACCTCTTGGGCATGAGCTTTAATAAAATCAAGTCTATCTTCTGGGTGTTTACCCATAAGTTTACGAACAAGAGTATCTGTTTGAGCTAAACTATCTACAGAAATTTTAAGTAATTTACGTTTTTTCTGGTTCATGGTTGTTTCTTTAAGTTGAGCCGCTGGCATTTCACCTAAACCTTTAAAACGGCTAATTTCTACATTCTTTTTACCTTTAAATGTTGTAGCTAAATGTTTTTCTTTTTCGTCATCATCTAGAGCAAAAACTGTAGTTGAGCCGTAATTCATTTTATATAACGGAGGCAAAGCTAAATAAACATGCCCGTCCATAACTATTTGTGGCATTTGTTGAAAGAAAAATGTCATTAATAAGGCGGCAATATGAGCTCCATCAACATCCGCATCTGTCATGATTACTACTCTTTCGTAGCGGAGTTGCTCAGCGTCACAATCTTTGCCTAAACCACAGCCTAAGGCCTGAGTTAAATCACGCAGTTCTTTATTTTGCATCATTTTATCTTTGGTGGCATTGGCAACGTTTAGAATTTTACCACGTAATGGTAATATTGCTTGGGTTTGCCTATCACGGGCTTGTTTTGCAGAACCACCCGCACTATCACCCTCAACAATAAATATTTCTGTATCTTTGGAATTATTTTGCGCGCAATCAGAAAGCTTCCCTGGTAAACGAACACGACGACTTACCGCACTTTTACGTTTAACTTCTTTTTCTTTTTTGCGTCTTGCGCGTTCCTCTGCTCTATCAATTGCCATATTCATTAAGGCATCTGCACTATCAGGATCTGCACTAAGCCATAAATCAAAGGAATCTTTCAAAGCACTTTCAGTCAACCTACTTGCTGAGGTTGTGGTTAATTTATCCTTTGTTTGTCCTTGAAATTGAGGATCAGCAAGAAATACGCTTAATAAAATCCATGCTCCAGATTGAATATCATCTGCGGTAATAGTAACGCCTTTTCTGCCACGCATTTCTGCATATTGGCGCAAACTTTTTAAAAGTGCTGCCCGCATACCAGTTTCGTGTGTTCCACCTTGTGGAGTAGGTACAGTATTAGCATAAGTTTGCATTTTACCATTTTCACGGAACGGCCAAGCAAGAGCCCATTCAATTTTGAATTTTTTATCACCATCAGGTATTTCATGTATTCCAGCAAAGAATTTATTAGTAATACATGGGGCATCACCAATTTTATCTTTTAAAAAGTCAGCTAACCCTTCTGGATAGTGAAATGTTTCTTCTTTTGCTTCTTCGCCACTTTCATCTTTCCAAACAATTGTAACGCCACGGTATAAATAAGCCTTTGATCGCACCATTTGACGTAAGCGTTCTGGTGAGAATTCAACTGTTTCAAAAATAGTGTCATCTGGGACAAAAGTAACTGTTGTGCCACGTTTATTACGTGTTTCACCTATTTCATCAAGTGTACTTGTTGGTAACCCCTTAGAAAATGTTTGTTTCCAAATTTTACCGTCTCTGGCTACTTCAATTTCCAGAAAACTACTTAAAGCATTAACTACAGAAATACCAACACCGTGCAAACCACCAGATGTTGCATAAGCTTTATCTGAGAATTTACCACCAGAATGAAGGGTGGTTAAAATAACTTCTAACGCTGATTTATGTGGATATTTTGGGTGTGGATCGGTTGGAATACCACGTCCGTTATCCCTTATAACTACAGCATTATCTGCTTTAATAGTTATCCATATTTTATTGGCGTAACCTGCAACTGCTTCATCCATGGAGTTATCTAATACTTCTGAAACAAGATGATGAAGTGCTGTGGAATCTGTGCCACCGATATACATACCAGGGCGTCTACGGACTGGTTCTAGCCCTTCAAGGACTTCAATATCTGCGGCAGTATAATTTGGCTGTGTCATGCCATTATATATAACGGTTTTACTTGGTTTTGTAAATTTTAAAATGCAATTATGAAACTTGTTATTATATTGACTATATATATTTACT
>JALTLI010000111.1 GCA_027005635.1 Alphaproteobacteria bacterium | reverse complement strand
TTTGAAATCCGTGATTTATCACGTCAAATGGTGGAAGTTGGTAAAGTTTCTAGTGAAGAAGTTGAAGAAGTTCTACAAAAATTTGCTGATTCATTAGGCGGGGCTGGTGGTGATTTAATGGGTGGTTGGTCTGCAACTGAACGTTTTCTTAACTCTGTTATGGGGGAAGATAGAGTTAAATCACTAATGGAAGAAATGCGTGGGCCAGCAGGGCGCACAATGTGGGAAAAACTTTCTAATGTAAGTGAAGATATTTTAGCTAGTTATTTGCGTAATGAATATCCGCAAACTGTGGCTGTTATTATTTCTCGGATTAAACCTTCTCATGCTGCTAAAGTTTTGGCTGTACTTCCTGAGGATTTAGCCATGGAAAGTATTGAACGTATTTTACTTATGGATAACATCTCTCGTGAGGTTATTGAAACCGTAGAGGATTCTCTGCGTACTGAATTTATGCGTAATCTAGCTGCTAAAAATAAACGTGATAGCCATGAATTAATGGCTGATATATTTAATAGTTTTGATAGAAGCAATGAAGCTAAATTTATGGAATTATTAGATGAAAGAAGCCAAGAAGATGCTGATAGAATTAGAGCATTAATGTTCACATTTGATGATATTATGAAAACTGACGATAAAGGCTTACAAGAAATATTACGTGAAGTTGAAAAAGATAAACTATCTATTGCCCTTAAAGGATGTAAAGAGGAATTACGTGATAGATTCTTTGATAATATGTCTGAACGTGCAGCTAAAATACTGAAAGAAGATATGGAAGCCATGGGACCAATTAGAGTTAAAGAAGTAGATGAAGCCCAAAATATAGTTATTGAAATTGCTAAACGATTAGTTGAAGAAGGTAAGATTGTATTTGCAGAAGAAGGCGGAGACGACGAGTTCATTTAATATAGTAATTTATAGAATTTCAACTTAAATAACTAATATGGGAATAAACTTAAAAGCAATATGGCAAATCAAACAAAATTCGATAAATTTACTTTTGAAACTGATTTCTTTGAAACAGTAGATGAAACATGTTTAATATCTGAAGAAGATTTGGAAAATGCAGAAGCTAAAGGGCTAGCTAAAGGTATTGAACAAGGTAATCAGCAGGCTTTAAATTCTTTTAATGAACAGCTTGAAACTAGTTTGTTGCCATTAAAACAACAAATAGAAGGATTTATTACAGAAAAAAGTAATTTGCATAAGATTATACAAGAAAAAGCCATTATAGTTATTTCTCAAACTGTTCGTTTGCTTTTTAAACACCTAGAAAAAGATTTAACAGAAGAAGCATTGGCTACAGCTATTTCTCAAACATTAGATGGTTTAGTTAATGATATCCACATTGTTATTAGAGTTAATCAAAATACTTATAATTTTTTAGAAAAACATTCTGCTATAAAAATGCTGTGTTCCCATAAAGATGCAAAATTAAAAGTAGATGATAGTTTAAAAGCTGGGCAATGCACCATAGAATGGGAAGATGGTGGCGCAGAAATAGATTTATTAGCAGTTAGTAAATCATTAGAAGCTTCTTTGAATGATTTACTTCCGCAAAATGTTTTATCTACACAAAACAAAGAAAAAGTTGAACCAAAACCAGTTGAAAATATAGAAAAAACTGAAGAACAGCCAGTTGAGCAGCCCCAAGAAAAAGAAGAATAGCCACTTCTCGTGGGTAAAATATCACGCATAGTTAATATAAAATATTAATGATTGTTTGGTTATTTACTAAAATATGCCATAATATTGGATAACCGCTTTAAAAAGCATTTTATGGAGATATATAAATGGCTGATGAAAATACACCAGTAGAAGAGAACCAAGTATCTGAAGATGATATGGCTGCTGCTATGGCAGAAGACCCTATTCAACCATCAGGAGAAAATCTTGAATTAGAAGAGATGGAGAAAAAAGATCCTTTGGCTAATATTCCTGTTTCACCAGATGGTAGTGAGGCTGGCTTAGAAGCAATTTATGATATACCTGTTACTGTTGCGGCTGTTTTAGGTACTTCTAAAATGCATATTCATCAACTATTAAAACTTGGCCGTGGGGCTGTGGTTGAACTAGATAGAAAAGTTGGTGAAGCAATTGATATTTACGTGAATGATCGTTTAGTAGCACGTGGAGAAATTGTAATTGTAGAAGACAAGCTTGGTGTAACAATGACAGAAATTGTTAAATCAAACAACTAATAGCTGGCAATAATAACTAATAAAATAAATAATAAAAATAACAGGTAAGTTACAATGGATTTAGCAACAATTCTTGGGATGTTAATAGGTTTTGGTTTAGTAATTGGTGCTATTATGACCGGTGGCTCAATTGAAGCATTTATAGATGTTCCTTCTATTTTAATTGTTATATTTGGTACATTTGCTATTACAACTGTTTGTTTTACCTTAAAAGAAGTAATTAGCGGGCAAGGCTTATGGTTAAAAAGTATACTTTTTAAATTGCCTGATGCATCTGAAGAAGCTAAATACATGCTAGAATTAGCCCAAAAAGCAAGGGCAAATGGCTTACTTGCTATTCAAAGTGATATAGATAGTATGACTGATGAATTTGTAAAACAAGGGTTTACTTTAGCTGTAGATGGCACAAACCCTGAAGTTATTGCAAAAATAATGAAAACAGATGCTGATGAAATGTCAGAACGCCATACAAATAATATTTTAATCATGAAAAAAGCATCTGAGGTTGCCCCAGCTATGGGATTAATTGGTACTTTAATTGGTTTGGTTATTATGCTTGGTAACCTAGATGACCCAAGTGCTATTGGGCCAGCTATGGCGGTTGCGTTGTTAACAACTATGTATGGTGCAGTTTTAGCTAATATGGTATTTGTACCAATTGCTGCTAAACTTGAAGGTAATAGCGCAAAAGAAAAAGCTTTACGCAATATTTATATTTTATCTGTTCTTTCTGTGGTAAGACAAGAAAACCCACGTCAATTAGAAATGGTTCTTAACTCTGTATTACCTCCTTCTAAACGTATTAGTGTGTTTGATTAATGGGTATTTATTAAATGAACCAATCAACTATCTTAGGTATTGGGAAATTACAAAAGGCAGAAAATATTTCTGTGGTTGCTCATGCTTTAGGTATTGAATATGTTCAAATTGAAGATCAATCAAAGGCTTTAGAATATTTATGTATTAATCAATGTGATATGGTGTTTTTTGATGCCTCACTAGATTTACCTGAATTTTTTAGCGGATTAAATGGTTCTCATTTAAATGTTAGTGTTATTGCTGTTGGTTCTGCTACTCCTGTACAAAATGCAGTTAAAGCTATTCGTTTGGGGGCTGTTGAATATCTTTCTACCCCTGTAGATAAAGAAATGGTTAATGGATTATTAAGTAAGCTTATTCCAGATGAAAGTGATTCACCTGTTCATGCAGATATTAAAACTAAGGAACTGCTAGCTCAAGCAAAACAATTTGCATCTTCTAATGCAACTATTTTACTTCGCGGGGAAAGTGGTACTGGTAAAGAAGTTTTTTCTAGGTTTATTCATAATAATAGCCCCAGAAATGATAAACCATTTGTAAGTATTAACTGTGCAGCCATACCAGAAAGTTTACTTGAAAGTGAACTTTTTGGACATGAAAAGGGTGCATTTAGTGGTGCAGTTGGCACAAGAATAGGGCGTTTTCAACAAGCAGATAAAGGTACATTGTTACTAGATGAAATTTCAGAAATGGATTTATTATTACAAGCAAAACTTTTAAGGGCTATTCAAGAAAGAGTCATAGACCCTGTTGGCTCTACAAAATCTATTCCCGTAGATATTCGTTTAATAGCTACAACAAACAGAGACATAGAACAACAAGTTGCCGAAGGTGGCTTTAGAGAAGATTTATATTTTCGCTTAAATGTTGTAATGCTTGAAATACCTCCACTTCGTGAACGCAAAGGTGATATTGAGCCTCTTTCTAAATATTTTGCCAATATGTACGCTGAACAAAATGGTATGTCAGAAGTTACTATTTCTGCTAAATCAATAGAAAAGCTAAATAATTGTTATTGGAAAGGTAATGTTAGAGAGCTAGAAAATACAATTCATCGTGCGGTACTTATGATGGGTTCTAGTACTACCATGGAGCCAGAACACATTGTTATTTCACCAATGTCTATTAAGGCTGGAGAAACAGAAGGTATTTCAAAAGAAGTTAAAGATGCTCGTTTAAAAGCTGCCGCTGCTAACCGTTATAAATCAGCATCAGGTATGTTTGAAGATGGTTCAACAGGTGTAAAAGATGCCCCAGTTATGGGCAGAAGCATGGAAGATGTAGAGCGGGAACATATTTTAACTACTTTGGGTTACTGCCAAGGTAACAAAGAAAATACTGCTAATATGTTAGGTATTTCAATTCGTGCATTACGGACAAAGCTTAAGGAATACTTAGAAGAAGAATCTTCTTCTGTTGCTAGTTAAAGTTATAAAAAAGCTC